>NZ_DASXHW010000399.1:0-1671 GCF_036488105.1 Mycobacterium sp.
GTAAACATTCACCCCAGTGCCGCTGCGTTATTTCCTATCGCGCTGGGTGAGTGCTGGAAGGCAGGGCGGTGCTCATGCGGGAAGGGCCGGCATCCAGGCGTTTCCGGTGAGGGCGTCGCGGATGACGTCCATGACGGGCAGGCCGTGCTTGCGGGCGGTATCGAGGTAGCCGCGGATGGCGTACCGCTCCCGGGTCGCCTTCTCCGAGCGGAGCCGGCCGGAGATCTTCTGCTGCGTCTTGGCCGGCCGCAGGTCGCGTTCGGCCTGGTTGGAGGTCGGGGGTATGCGCAGGTCAGTGGTGAACCGAAGGACGTCCGCCTCGCGGTCGTGCAGGCACTCCAGGAGGCAGCGGCCGGTTTTCTGCTTCGCTTTCGCGCCCGGGACGCGGGGGACCTGCGCGAGGCCGACGAGGACCGCGTTGCGGAACAGCTTCAGGTCAGCGGCCATGGCCGCGGCCGGGACGGCCGGCAGTCCCTGGTCCCGCGCCGTGTTCGAGGCGTGGATCATGCCGCGCAGCGATTCCATCGCCTGCTTCGGCCAGATCTTGCCGGGGTAGGCCTGCGCGCAGTCCTCCAGGTCGCGGATGAGGTGCTGGGTGCAGAGCTGGTGCAGGACGCCGGGCATCGCGTCGTAGTTCTGGTAGCGGTCGTGCACCAGCACGGTGCCGCCGTCGCCCAGGTCCGCGAACACGAACCGGTTGAAGCTCTCCAGGGACCGCTCGCCGAGGAAGTAGCAGGTCAGCAGGTTCGTGCAGGCGACCAGCAGGTACTTCTTGCGGGTCTTGGGGCCAGGGCCGACCCGGATCGGGGTCTCGTCCCCGCACACGACAGATGCGGCGGTGACCAGCGCCCGGATCAGCAGGACCGCCCCGCGGACCGCCTTCGCGGCGCGGGCGATCAGGGAGTGCACGAACCCGTCCGAGGGCCGGGTCCCGGTCAGGGCGCCGATGACGTCCGCGCACCGCTCGACCGGGACGTGGTGCATGACCAGGAGAAACACGGCCCAGGCCTGGATGTTCGGCCCGTAGGCGACGGTGCCGGCCGTCCCGGCTCCTGGCGGCGGAGCCGCGACGTGGACCTTCCCGCACCGGCAGCGCACCGTGTGCCCGTCGTACTGCGTCAGCGTCGCGGTGACGACCGGCGTGTCCATGACCTGGTGCGATGCGGCGATCCCGAGGTCGGCGGCGTCCGCGAGGTCGTTCCCGCAGCCGCACAGGCCCTCCGGGAACAGGTCTTCTCTCTTGTCCGGGTTCTCGCTCCAGGCCAGGTGCGCGCCGGGAGCGCCCTTCTGCTTGCCGGGGCGCTTCTTCCCGTCCCGTTTCGGCTTCGGGGCCGGGGCCTTCCGGCCGGGCAGGTCATCCGACGACGGGGACATCCCGGAGTTGCCGGAGTTCCGCGACACCAGCCGTTCCAGCTTCGCCAGCCGTTCAGCCAGGTCACCGACCTGCGACTGCAGTTCCGCGTTCCGCGACTCGAGGATCTCGATCACCGCGCCCGAGACCTCGGCCAGCATGGCCAGGTCGCTCTCGGGCGGGGAAGCGGTCACGGCCATGATCCTGCCCGCCCCCGAGCCACGCTGCGGCGAGAACCCTCTGATCGCGGCAGAAACGTAACCTCAGCCAGCGCAAACACCTCGTTGGTTAAAGGCTTGAGAGGGGGGCTGAATGCTTAC
>NZ_DASXHW010000213.1:0-2360 GCF_036488105.1 Mycobacterium sp.
CGGCCGTCCCGCACTACGTGTCGCAACCGCCCAACCCGAAAGCGACCGTCGCGCTGCTGCGCCGCGTCGAGGATGTGCTCGACATCGAGGTGCCGCTGGCTGATCTGCCGGCCCAGGCCGAGGAGTGGGAGCAGGCGGTCACCGAGATGACGGCCGACGACGACGAGATCGCCGAGTACGTGCAGTCACTGGAGCAGCGGGGTGACGCAGAGGTCGACATGACCGAGGCGCTGGGCAAGATCGACGGCGACGCGCTGGCCGCCGAGTTCGAGCGCTACCTGCGCCGACGCCGGCCGGGCTTCGGGCGTTAGGACTTCTCCAGCTGCTGGGTGTGCGCGCTGACCGACCTGCCGAGCGCCTTGACTTCCTCGTCCATCTGGGTGACCTGCCCGCCGGCGGTCTTGAGGATCGGACCCTCGCCGAACCGGGTCGACAGGAACGGCTTCAACCAGCGGAACACTCCCACCCAGCCCGGGCAGTAGACCCGCTTCTTGCGGTGCTCGATGCCGTCGACGAATGCCGCGGCGCACTTGTCCACCGACGTGGTCTTGTTCAACGGCCACGGGAATTTCGCCAACTGCTCGCGGAACACCGGCAGGTCTTTCTGGGTGTCGCGAACCAGCGCGGTGTCGATCCAGGACATGTGCGCCGAGCCGACGCTCACGCCGAGGTGGGCGACTTCGAGCCGCAGCGCGTTCGCGAGATGCTCGTTGCCGGCCTTGGACATGTCGTAGGGCGCCATTCCCGGGGCCGCCGTGAACGCGGCCAGCGACGAGACGACCAGGACGTAGCCGCGGCGTTCGATGATCGACGGCAGTGCGGCCCGCACGGTGTGGAAGACGCCGAGCAGGTTCACGTCCAGCACCCGTTTGACCGCCTCCGGATCGACGTGCAGCACCGAGCCGTAGCTGGCGATGCCGGCATTGGCGACGACGGTGTCGATACCGCCGAAGGTCTCGACGGCCTTGGCGGCCGCCGCCTGCATGGCGGCGAGATCGCGGACGTCGGCAACCACGGTCAGGACGTGTTCCTCGCCGCCGAATTCGGCGGTCCTTTCAGCCAGCGCCGCCTCGTCCAGGTCGGTCAGCACCAGCTTGGCGCCCTTGGCGTGCAACCGGCGGGCCACCTCGGCACCGATGCCTTGGCCGCCACCGGTGATGAATACGACTTGCGAATCAACTGACGTCATGGCGGCAACCTACCTCTTAGTGCCGCGGTGCTGACAGGTCAACTCCAAGCAGCGCATCCACTGCCGCGGCGACCGCGCGCGGCGCCGCAGCGTCGTGGCCACCGTATTCCAGCGCATCGGTAGTCCAACCATCCAGTGCAGCAAGCGCTTTGGGCGTATCGAGGTCGTCGGCGAGGTACTGGCGCAGCCGGGCGATCAGGTCCGCTGCGTCCGGGCCGGCCGGCAATGCGGTGGCGGTGCGCCACCGCTGCAGCCGGTCGTTGGCGTCCTGCAGGACCTGCGGCCCCCAGTCGCGGTCGGCGCGATAGTGGCCGGCCAGCAGGCCCAGTCGGATGGCGGCGGGATCCACACCCTCGGCACGCAAACCCGACACCAGCACCAGGTTGCCACGGCTCTTGGACATCTTGTGGCCGTCCCAGCCGATCATGCCGGCATGCACGTAGTGCCTCGCGAAACGCCTTTCGCCGCTGACGGATTCGGCGTGCGCGGCAGTGAATTCGTGGTGCGGGAAGATCAGATCTTTGCCGCCGCCCTGAATGTCCAGGCCGCTGCCGATACGACTGAGCGCGATCGCCGCGCACTCGACGTGCCAACCCGGCCGACCGGGGCCGAACGGCGACGGCCAACTCGGCTCTCCCGGCCGCTCGGCACGCCACAGCAACGCGTCGAGTTGATCGGACTTGCCGGACCGGTCCGGGTCGCCGCCGCGCTCGGCGAACAGCGTCAGCATGGTGTCGCGGTCATAGCCGGACTCGTAGCCGAACTGCAGCGTGGCGTCGGCGCGGTAGTACACGTCGGGAAATTCGGCATCGTCGACGACGTACGCGGCCCCGGAGGCCAGCATCTTCTCGACGAGCTCGACGACCTCGGCCACCGCGTCGGTTGCCGCCACGTATTCGCGTGGCGGCAACACCCGCAGAGCGGTCATGTCGTCGCGGTACAGCGCGACCTCGCGGGCAGCGAGGTCGCGCCAGTCGATGCCGTCGCGATTGGCCCGCTCGAACAGTGGATCGTCGACGTCGGTGACGTTCTGCACGTAGTGCACCTCGTGTCCGAGGTCCAGCCACAGCCGGTGGATCAGATCGAACGCCAGATAGGTTGCGGCGTGGCCGAGATGGGTGGCGTCGTAGGGCGTGATCCCGCAGACGTACATGGTGGCGGCCGGCCCGGC
>NZ_DASXHW010000255.1:0-2316 GCF_036488105.1 Mycobacterium sp.
TCCAACTCGACGTTCGTCTACGCCTACGGCTTCGCCGAGGACATCGACGCCACCCATGCGCTGTACGCCAGCCTGGTCGTCCAGATGGTCCGCGCGTCAGACTCCTACATCACCTCGGGCGCACACCGGCCGACCCCGACGGTCACCGCCCGGCTGAATTTTCAGCTGGCGTTCGGTGCGCGGGTGGGTCAGCGGCTGGCCGAGGCTCGCGAGCAGACCCAGCGAGAAGCGAAGAAGGACCGTCGCCGTCCGCCAGGCACGGCAATCGCCCTGCGGAACAAGGAGATCGAGCTTCGGGACTACTATCGAACGGCGTCGAAGGCGCGGGGCACCTGGCAGGCCAGCCGGGCCACCGCGGGATATTCGTCGTCGGCGCGGCGGGCGGGAGACCGGGCCGGTAAGCGGGCAAGGCTGGGCAGCGGCCCGGAGCTGTCTGGGGCGCGGAGCGCGCTGGAGCGGTGAACGCCGACGATTCGTCCGCGCGGGACTCGCAGCGCTCGAAGGTCTACGCCGCCGAGGACTTCGTGCGCACGCTGTTCGACCGCGCCGCCGAACACGGCTCGAACAGTGTGGAGTTCTTCGGCACGCAGCTGACCCTGCCGCCCGAGGCGCGGTTCGGGTCGCTGGCCGCGGTGCAGCGCTACGTCGACGACGTGCTGGCCCTGCCGGCGCTGCAACGACAGTGGCCCAAAGTAACGCCGCTGCGAGTGCGGGCCCGACAGGCCTCGACCGCAGCTCATTACGAAAACCAGGACGGCACAGGCATTATCGCGGTACCCGATCATCACGACGCCGGCTGGGCGATGCGTGAACTCGTTGTGCTGCACGAAATCGCGCACCACCTCTGCGATGTACAGCCGCCGCACGGATCGCAGTACGTCACCACGCTGTGCACCTTGGCCGAATTGGTCATGGGGCCCGAAGCCGGGCACGTATTGCGGGTGGTGTACGCGAAAGAGGGCGTGCGCTAGCTGGCGACCTCGACCATCTCGTCGCCGCACTTGCAGATGTATGCCTGATCGGCGCCGCTGCAGTGACATGCGACCTCGATGCGAACCCGGCAGCCGCAGCCGTCGTGACCACAGCTCAACAGGGTGCCTGCTTCGTTGGACATCTTCTTCACCTCTTCTGGATTGGGGTCTGACCCGGGTCAGCATATACCCCCTGGGGGTATCCGGCAACGACGCTTAATCCAGTGGCGGCACGCATCGGCGCCGGGCTAGCGTTGGCCCATGACCCACAAACCAACCCCCGCTGACGTCGACGAATTTCTGGACACCACAGTGCTGGACGACGATCCGGTGTTGTCCGCCGCCCTCGAGGACAGCGATGCCGCCGGGTTGCCGAAGATCGCCGTCTCAGCGCAACAGGGCAAGTTCCTGAGCCTGCTCGCCACCGCGGTCGGGGCTCGTCGCATCTTGGAGATCGGAACACTGGGCGGCTTCAGCACGATCTGGCTGGCTCGCGGCGCCGGACCGGACGGTCGCGTCACAACGCTGGAGTACGAGCCCAAGCACGCCGAGGTGGCCCGGGCCAACATCGACCGCGCCGGTGTCGGCGATCGGGTGAAGGTGATCGTCGGCGCCGCCCTCGATACGCTGCCGAGCGTCACTGGCGGCCCGTTCGACCTGGTGTTCATCGACGCGGACAAGGAAAACAACCCCGGCTACCTGGAGTGGGCCGTCAAGCTCACCCACCCCGGCTCAGTGATCGTGGTGGACAACGTGATTCGGGAGGGCGCGATCCTGTCGCCCGATCAGGATGCCGTGGTACGCGGGACGAGAAGGGTGCTCGAGATGATGGGTGAGCATCCCAGGCTCGACACCGCGGTGCTGCAGACGGTGGGCGCCAAGCACTGGGACGGCTTCGCGATCGCGCTGGTGAAGTAGGCGGCTACCCGCAGATCGCTCCGTGGGCTGCCGATCCCACCAGCTTGACGTACTTGCCCAGCACGCCGGACGTGTAGCGTGGCGGCAATGGGGTGAAACCCTCACGGCGGGAAGCGAACTCGTTGGCATCGCCAAGCACGTCCAGGGTGCCATTGGCGACGTCCAGCCGGATCCGGTCGCCATCGCGCAGGAAGGCGATCGGGCCGCCGTCGGCCGCCTCCGGTGCGACGTGCCCGACGCACAGGCCGGTGGTGCCGCCGGAGAACCGGCCGTCGGTCAACAGCAGCACATCTTTGCCCAAGCCGGCGCCCTTGATGGCACCGGTGATGGCGAGCATTTCCCGCATCCCGGGTCCGCCCTTGGGGCCTTCGTAGCGGATCACCACCGCGTCACCGTGGGTGATGGTGCCGTCCTCCAGGGCATCGAG
>NZ_DASXHW010000323.1:0-2491 GCF_036488105.1 Mycobacterium sp.
GGCGAGCTCATTACGGACAAAACGCTGGTCGCCGATCTCTACGCACGCTGCGCCGAGTCCTACGGCGTCAAGCGCGCAGAGCGCGCCATGGGGTTGGGCTTCCGCGATCACCAAATGCCGACCCGCGATCAGTTCGCCAAGGCCGTTGAGGAGTTAGGCCTGCGGGCGATCCGATTCACTCCTGCAACATGAGCTGACCATGTGCCGATGTGCCCGCCTCTGAGCGAATTGGCCCGCACGCGATGACGAAATCGCGCGAAGGTGGGCACAACGTGCACCCCGACCCCGACGTGACTCATGTGGCGGATGCGCCATCGGCGGCGTACGTCTGAGAAATCGCCGGATCCTCATAGCCCGCTGAGCGCACCGCTGAGCGCACCGCCGCGCCGACCGCTTCCACCCGATCGGCCGGGACCAAGGCGATCACACAGCCGCCGAATCCGCCGCCGGTCATTCGGGCGCCCAAAGCGCCCGCGCCCACGGCGGTGTCGACGATCAGATCGATGTTGCGAGTGGTGATGGCGAAGTCGTCACGCATGGACGCGTGGGATTTGGTGAAGATGCGGCCGGCCTCGATAAAGTCCGAATCACCCAACGCCGCAACGACATCGAACACCCGCTGGTTCTCGGTCAACACATGTCGCGCACGACGGGCATCGACCGGATCTTTGACGCCCTCCAGCACGGCGACCCCGCGGTCCTGGACTTCCCGCAACGACACCACACCCACGTCGGCCGCCGCCCGCTCGCACGACAGCCGGCGCGCCGCATACTCGCCGCCGACGTGGCCGTGCCGCTCCCGGGAGTCGATCAACAGCAACTCGACTCCCGACGATGACGGGTCGAAGCCGACCGGCGACACGGTCAGCTCACGAAAGTCAATCAGCAGGGCCGTCGACGCTTCGCCGAACAACGACGACAGCTGATCGAGCAAACCGGTTGGCGCACCGACATACTCGTTCTCGGCGCGCTGGGCAAGACGCGCCTGATCGAGACGGTCGATATGCAAACCCGTCGTCAGGGCACCCAGTGCGGCGCACTCCAGCGCCGCCGAGGACGACAGGCCCGACCCCATCTCGACCTCGCTGCTGATCGACATCTCCCCGCCCGACACCGGGTGCCCCGCATAGCGAAGCGCCCACACCACGCCGGCCACGTAGGCCGCCCACCCGGTCACCTCACCGGGCTTGGTGGTCAACGGAATTCGTACTGATCCGTCGACGCGGTCGCTGCGCACGGTCAGCGCATCGGCGTCCGACGTTTCGAAAGTCACGACGGTGCGCCGCGGTAGCGCGATCGGCAACGACCAGCCGAGGTTGTAGTCGGTGTGCTCGCCGATCAGGTTGATCCGGCCGGGCGCCGAATAGCGGATCGTCACGCGAGGTTTCGCAGCCGTTCGGCAACGGCTTCGGGCATCACGTCGCTGATGAACGCGTCCATCGCCGACTCGGACGCCGCCAGGTATTTCAAAGCAGTAGCGCTACGCCGGATCGACATCAGCTCGACGTGGAAATAGCCCTCCCGCATCGCAGAAGTGTCGGCGTATTGGTGCAGCGCCGAAATATACGGCAGCGGTCCGGAATACATCCGGTCGAAGCGGCGCAACACATCGAGGTAGATCCGCGCGAAACCATCCAGCTCGTCATCGGACAGGTCAATGAGGTTGTGCACGAACCTGTTCGGGTAGATGTGCACCTCGACTGGCCATCGCGCGGCGAAGGGTACGAAGGCAGTGAACAGGTCGGTGCGCGCCACGATCCGGCTGCCGTCGGCGATCTCCGATGCCAGCAGATCGGCAAACAGGTTGCCGCCCCGGTGTTTACGGGCTTGTTCCATCATCGCCGCCGTCCGCGGTGTCAAAAAAGAGTAACCGTAGATCTGGCCGTGCGGATGGGCCAACGTCACGCCGATCTCCTCGCCCCGGTTTTCGAAGCAGAACACCTGCTCGACACCGGGCGTCGCCAGCAGAGTAGCGGTCCGGTGTCGCCACGCGTCGACAACCAAACGGGCATGCGGCTGCGACAGCTCGCAGAAGGACCCGGTGTGGTTGCTGGAGAAACAGATCACCTCACAGCGCCCGACACCGGGCATCGGCACGAAGCCGTCCGGCTTCGATGCCACCGCCCCCACGCCGGACAGACTCGGGAAGCGGTTCTCGAAGACGACCACGTCGTAGTCGGGCGCGGGCACCTCGCTGGTCAACCCCGTCGGCCCGGGGCACAGCGGGCACTGGTCCGGCGGCGGCTTGTAGGTCCGGTCTTGGCGGCGCGCGGCGATGATCACCCACTGCCCGGTCGTCTGGTCGAACCGCAACTGCGACTGCCCCGGCTCCCACGGCGGCAACGGCCGACGATCAACCACCGGCGCCGGGGTGTGGCCGGGCAGCGAAAAGAACAGCAACTCGCGGCCATCGGCCAGGGTCGTTCGCGTGCTCATCGGGTCCCATCTTGGTCGCTGTGCCAGAGTCGAGGGCAAGAGACACGCATTACGC
>NZ_DASXHW010000409.1:0-9301 GCF_036488105.1 Mycobacterium sp.
CGCCGCCTACGTGCTGGATGCGCTGTCGGATACCGACCGGCGCGAATTCGAGATGCACATGGTCGGCTGCAGTTCATGCCAGCAGGCCGTGGCAGAGTTCGAGGCCATCGCGCCGATGCTGTCGATGCTCGACGAGGAGCCCACCCCGGTGCCGCCATGCCCCGATCTGCTGCCCTCGCTGCTGGCGAAGGCCGACCAGCGGTTGGCCGCGAACGGGGTTGAGCTGCAGCCCGCGATGGTGACGTCGACGGCGGTGGCGGCGGAGACAGTTTTCCCGGTCTTCCGCACCGGCAACTACGCGCCCGTCCACGACGAGCTGACCACATTCGACCTGCCGGTCGAGGGTGACATTCCCGCCGAGCTGAACGGCTGGTACCTGCGCAACGGTCCCAATCCGCGTGCAGGCCAAGGCCATTGGTGTGTCGGCGACGGCATGGTCCACGGAATCCGGTTGGAAAATGGCCGCGCCGCCTGGTATCGCAACCGCTGGGTGCGTACCGAGAGCTTCGAAAATCCCGTTCCGCTTTACAACGACGACGGCAGCCGAAACCTGCACTCCAGCATCGCCAATACCCATGTCGTGCGCCATGCCGGCAAGACGCTCGCGTTGATGGAATTCTCGCTGCCCTACGAGATCAGCACTGACCTGAAAACGCTGGGCGCCTACGATTTCGGCGGCATGCTGACCGACTCGATGACCGCGCATCCCAAGATCTGCCCGAACACCGGTGAATTGCATTTCTTCGGCTGCGGCAACATCCTTGAACCGCATGTCAGCTATCACCGCGCCGATGCCGACGGGCGGTTGACGGTCAGTCGCCCCATCGATGTGCCCGCGCTGACGTTGATGCACGACTTCGCGCTGACCGCCGAACATGTGGTCTTCCTGGATCTGCCGCTGCTGTTCGACCTGGGGGTGGCGCTCACCGGCTCCTTCGAAAGGGATTTACCGTACCGCTGGGACGACCAGTACCGCGCCCGTCTCGGTGTGCTGCGCCGCGACGACCCATATGGCCAGTTGCGGTGGTTCGACATCGATCCGTGCTTCGTCTTCCACGTCGTCAACGCCCACGACGTGACGTCGCCCGGCGGGAACGCCATCGTGCTGGAGGTGCTCCGGTATGACGAAATGTGGCGGAATAACAGTGAATTCGGGACCGACGCGGCGTTGTGGCGGTGGACGATCAACCTGGACACCGGGCTGGTCGTCCAGAGTCAGCTAGATGACCGCGGAGTGGAATTTCCGCGCATCGACGATCGGCTCTCCGGAACGTCTGCCCGCTACTCGGTGGCGGTCGGCAGCGGCGCACTGATCCGCTACGACCTGCAACGCGATACCGCGGTCGAGCACCGGTTCGACGCCCCCGGCAGGGCCGGGGCGCCCGGTGAGGCCGTGTTCGCGCCCGCGGTCGGTCGACCCGACGAACTCGCCGGTTGGTATTTGACGTATGTGTACAACCCGGTGACCGACGGCAGCGATCTGGTGGTTATCGACGCCTCAGACTTCGAGGGCGAGCCAGTGGCCCGGATCCGGATGCCGCGCCGTGTGCCCCACGGATTCCACGGCAACTGGATCCCCGACTAGCGAGATCACGGTGCTGAACTGCCAGGTTGAACTTGAAAGGCGCGCAACTCGTATCACATATCAGGAGGTGATCGAGTGAGTCGATTCACCAGCGCCGACAACGGCGAAGCCGCGTTGATGAAGGCGCTCTATGACGAGCACGCTGCACCGTTGTGGCGTTATGCGCTTCGGTTGACCAGTGACGCCGCTCGCGCCGAGGACGTAGTCCAGGAGACGCTGCTGCGGGCCTGGCAGCATCCCGAGGTGATCGGCGACACCGAACGCTCGGCACGTGCATGGTTGTTCACCGTTGCGCGCAACATGATCATCGACGAACGCCGTAGTCCAAAGTTCCGCAATGTAGTTGGTTCGCTGGATGATTCGGGTGTACCGGAACGATCCACCCCCGACGAGGTGGACTCGACGCTGGACCGCATGCTGATCGCCGATGCGATGGCCCAGATGTCACCGGACCATCGAGCAGTGGTCGAGCGGTCCTACTACCGGGGATGGACCACTGCCCAGATCGCCGCCGATCTTGACATTGCCGAAGGGACGGTCAAATCGCGGCTACACTATGCGGTGCGTGCGCTTCGACTCTCTCTTCAGGAGATGGGGGTGACCCGATGACGATATTCCGGGCCATCCAGGGGGCCGACAGCTACGAATGCCTGTTCATGCCGGCAATTGAGGTGACACGATGAGGGTAATCCGAGGTTTCGGTCTGCCCGGTGACAGCGACATCCCCGCCGGCGACAGCCACGACTATGCGACCTGGGACGCCGCCTACGTGCTCGGATCGCTCTCACCAACCGACCGGCGCGAGTACGAGGCGCACCTGAGCGTCTGCCCGATGTGCAATCAGGCCGTGAGCGAGCTCAGCGGCATGCCGGCGCTGCTGTCGAAGCTCGACGGCGGCACGGTGGCGGCGATGGGTGCCGACGACCTCACCGCAGCGCCCGACATGGTGCCGAATCTGCTGCCGTCATTGCTGTCCGAGGTTCACCGTCGCCGTCGGCGCGTACGCATGGTGACGTGGACGTCAGGGGCCGCTGCGGCCGTGCTGCTCGCGGTCGGTCTGTTCGTGAGTATCGCCTGGCAGCACCCGACGTCGTCGACGCCGCCACAGGCCAGCGTGTCCGCGCTGCCGATGGCTCAGGTCGGTACCAATGCGCTGGCCTCGACGGTGTCGATCCGCAGCCAGCAATGGGGCACCTACATCGACCTCAACTGTGTCTGCCTGGCCCCGATAACCGCCCATCACGACCGGCTGGCGATGGTCGTGGTGAGTCGCGACGGCGCCCACACTCAGCTGGCCACCTGGGTCGCTGACCCGGGCCACACGGCGAACCCGGCCGGCAGCATCTCGACGCCCGTCGAGCAGATCGCCGCGGTGCAAATCGTTTCCGCCGACAACGGACAGGTACTGCTGCAGCGCTCACTGTGAAACAGCTTGCAGCGTAGGAGATTTAACCGCTCGCCATCCAGGTGTGGAACATGCCACTGGGGTCGTAGGCGGCGCGTACCTGATCCAGGCGTGCCATGTTCGGTTCGGTGATGAACGTTGCGGAACGCCGTGCCAGATTCTCGTCGGCCAGCGAGATGCCGGTCGCCAGATGCGACATTGCGGCCATGTTGGACGGGGCCCAGTCGCCGTAGCGTGCGTCGTCGGCGGCATCGTGCCAGGCGGTGTAGAGCCCCAGGTAAATCTCGTCTTCCACGCCGTAGACCATCTCGGTGCGATCCGCGGACGGCTTCCAGCCGGCGAAGACGAAGTGCGACGGGTGCGGCGGCAAGGTCTCGATGATCTTGCGGATGCCCGGTAGCAGGTCCTCGGCCGGGGCCGAGGTGAACATGTTGTCGACGCTATACCGATGGCCCTCAGGGTATTTCGCCATCACTGCCGAATACCAGTTGGCCAGGGTTGTTGGCATGTACGGAAGGGCGGCGGTGGCCCGGTCGATCACCGGGCACGTGCCGAGGATCGCAAGTGCTTTCGCGGCCTCGTCGTCTGAATCGGCGAAAACCGGCGAGGCGATTGCGATCGTCGGCTCGTCGGGTCCGACTTCCGGCGCGTTGCGCGAGGTGAGGATCTGCAGTTCAACCCGATCATCGACCTCGCGGCTGATCGAGCGCCCCCAGCTGAACACCTCGTCGGCGACGTCGACCGGGTACAGGTACAGACATGTGCCCAGGACGGCCGGACGGCGGTGCAGTCGCAACGTGAATGACGTGACCACACCGAAGAATCCGGGCCCGCTGCCGCGCGCGGCCCAGTACAGGTCGGGGTGCTGCTCAGGGTCGCAGTAGAGCATGTCCCCGTCGGCGGTGACGACCTCCAGCCCGAGCACGCTCTCGCACGCCGGCCCGACGACCTTGCTGTTCCAGCCGTATCCACCCTGAAGCAGATACCCACCGAGGCGAATGCCCTCGCAGTGGCCCGACGGGAAGAACAGGCCCTGAGCATCGAGGTCGGTCGCGAACGCGCTGGCGACCACGCCGGGCCCGACGTGGGCGATCATCGCATCGGTGTCGACACGGCGGTGATCGAGACGGCTCACGTCGAGCAGCATCCCGCCATCGCGCAGATGGCTTGCGTTCCAACTGTGTCCGCCCGAACGAACGCCGACCTGGTAACCCTGGGCCCGGGCGTAGCGGATCGCAGCGACGACGTCATCGGTGTCGCACGCTTGCACGATCACCTCGGGAAAACGCTGCGGCAGAAGGCTATTCCACACCGTCTCGCGACGGGCCGCCTCGTAGCCGTCTACACCGCGGTGGAAGAACCGCTTTGCGGTGAGTAGCGCCATTGATCCCCCTTTTCTGTGCCCGTCAGGTAGTCCGCGATCTGACTGGCTAATGGTGTGGCCGCCAGCCGGATCGCCCGCAACGGGCCGCTGGGTGGGATGCCGTAGCCGATCGCGAACATCCCGCCGCCCATGTCTGAGGCGAAGCCGCCGGGCGGGTTGCCGTGTTCGTCGAGCACGCCGAGGTGGCCGACCAGGCCGTCCAGATCGGGGTCGAAGCCGGTCGCGGCAATGATCACGTCGGGCGTGATGCCGGTGCCGTCGGCCAGGATCACCCGTTCGGATTCGAGTGCTGTGACCGCGGCCACCACGTCGATCCGGCGCGCTCGTACAACGTCGACCAGCTCGTCGGCCAGCGTGGGGATTCGGCCGCGCTGTTCCACGGTCGCCTTCAGTCCGAGCGGTGGCCGGCCGAAGCCGAACACCGATACATCGCCCAGCAGCAGACGGTTGAGCCGCGTTATCACCGGATCGACGATGCGTGCCGGCACCCGGGCGAACAATTCCAGGAAGATGTCCGAGGGAATCGGGCCGATGGCGCGGCGCACCAGATGTGGTGGCGTGCGCACCGCCAACCAGACCTTACCCGCGCCGTTGTCGGCCAGCTGGACGGCGATGTCGGCGGCCGAATTCCCCGCGCCGACAACAAGGATGTTGCGATCGCGGAACGGCCACGCATTGCGGAAGTCGACGGAATGGACCACTTCGCCGGCGAATTCGCCGAGTCCGGGCCATGGCGGGATGGTGGGCGTGCGATAGCGGCCGGTGGCCAGTACGACCGCGGACGTTGCGATGTCACCCTGCGAGGTGTCCACCCGCCAGCCCTCGGCCGCGCGCTCGATGCGGTAGACCTCGCTGCCCAGCGCGAGCCTGAGGTTCTGCTGCCGGACGTAGCTGTCGAAATACCCGACCATGTCCTCCTTGGAAGGCCAGCGGCCGGCGCCGAGAGGAATCCGTTGCCCGGGCAGATGCGACAGATAACCATTGGTGTTCAACCGGAAGTTGTCGTAGCGGTTGCGCCACGACATCGCGGGTGCGGAGGCTTTGTCGACGACCAGCGCCGCAATTCGGTGGCGGTGCTCGAGTTCGCGCGCGACGGCCAGACCACCAGGCCCTGCTCCGACGATAACGACGTCATGTCTGTTCCGGCGGTTACTGAACACAGGCTGCACGTGGATAACACGATTGCCGATGTCGGGTGGTTCACAGCAAATGGGTTTGAACCCAAGCGGCCCCCGGGTCGTGTCTCTGGTATGTCGAGAAAGCACCGGGTGGTCGACCACATCGTCGGTCATCTTGCGAGGACCGGAGTCGAGTACATCTTCGGCGTCGATGGTGCCAACATCGAGGACCTCTACGACGCAGCGTATTTCCGGCCGGACGTCACCGCCGTGCTGGCCAAGCACGAGTTTTCCGCCGCGACGATGGCCGACGGCTACAGTCGCAGCGGCGCCGGCCTGGGCGTAGTCGCCGCGACCTCCGGTGGGGGCGCGCTGAATCTTGTTCCCGCCCTGGGTGAATCGTTCACCAGCCGCATACCGATCTTGGCGCTGGTCGGCCAGCCGGCGACCACTATGGATGGTTTGGGCAGCTTCCAGGACACCAGCGGTCGCAACGGCTCATTGAACGCCGAGGCGTTGTTCTCGCAAATATCGGTGTTCTGTCGGCGGGTAACCAGCGCCGCGGATATCGTCTCCGCGCTGCCGGCGGCCATCGCGGCGGCACAAACAGGAGGCCCCGCAGTACTGTTGCTGCCCAAAGACATTCAGCAATCCATCATTGACCGGGCATGCTCGCCGGATGCCGATCGGCAACGGACAGTCGGTAATCCACACCCAATTGTGCGCGCGCTGCGGCGGGTGACCGGGCCGGTCACGATCATCGCCGGCGAGCAAGTGGCCCGCGACGACGCGCGTGCCGAGCTGGCCTCACTTCGGGCAGTGTTACGCGCACGCGTGGCCTGTGTACCGGATGCCAAGGACGTCGCGGGAACGCCGGGCTTCGGCTCGTCGTCGGCGCTGGGTGTGACCGGTGTCATGGGTCACCCCGGTGTGGCAGAGGCGGTGGCCGGTAGCGGGCTGTGCCTGGTGGTGGGGACCCGGTTGCCGGTGACCTCGCGCGCAGGTCTCGACGACGCGCTGGCCGCCGTGCCGACGATCTCGATCGGATCGGCGCCGCCATACTTCCCGTGCACCCACGTCCACACCGACGACCTGAAGATGTCGCTGCGGATGCTGACCGACGCACTCGTCGGCGCGGGACGGCCCACCGGCGTTCGGGTGCCCGACGCGATCGCGCATACCGAGCTCACCCCGCCGGCTTTCGACGGTCCGGGCGTTCGTTACCGCGACGCGATGGCAGAGCTGGATGAGCTACTGCCCGCCGGGGTCGACATCGTCGTCGATGCCGGCAACACCGGCGCGGCGGCCATTCACTATCTGCCGGTGCGGCGCAGGGGACGGTTCGCGGTCGCCCTGGGCATGGGCGGCATGGGCTACAGCTTCGGTGCCGGAATCGGAATGGCCTTCGCCCGCAGAAAGACTCAAGAGGCTGGCCGTCGAGTGGTGGTGATCGCCGGGGACGGCGCGTTCTACATGCACGGCATGGAGGTGCACACCGCAGTGCATTACCGGCTTCCGGTGACCTTCGTCTTGCTCAACAATAACGCCCACGCCATGTGCGTGACCCGAGAGCAGCTCTACTACAACGACTTCTACAGCTATAACCGGTTTTCGCCCAGCCACCTCGGGGCTGGCCTGGCCGCGATGTTCCCCAAGCTGTCGTCGGTAGACGTCAGCGACACGACGGGGCTGGCCTCCGCCGTGCGCGCCTCGTTGGACGTCGACGGTCCGGCGGTGATCAGCGTGGAATGCGCCGCCGACGAAATCCCGCCCTTTGCACCATTTCTCGGCACGATTGTAACCAACCGCTCTACTAATCAACATGTTTCACTACAGGAGGACCACGCCCATGTCGCTGCCAGCGCTTGACGATATCGCCGCCCACACCGGCACCACCGAGCCGATCGACGGCGTGGTCCGGATCGAGACCACGCCGCTGGAGGAGACGGCCGCACACTTCTTCACGCAGATGCGGTCGGTGTATCCGCACGAAGAGGTTTTCGGTCAGTACTGCACGGTCAACGACTATGTCGACTGCCCGCCCGACGAGCTCTTCGAGTACCTGTCGGACACCCGAAGCCTCGAGGAGTGGACCTACACCCTGCGTGACTTCACCCCTACCGAGGAACAGGGGCTCTGGCTGGCCTACGACCGGCTGCTTCCGGACACCGAGATCTATACCCGCACGGTTTCCAACGCCGAGGCGCGTACCGTCGACTATCACTGCGCGTGGGACCAGGGCAAGCACCTGTGGATGATCTACGTGATGCGCGTCCTCGACGCGCAGGTGGTGTTGAACAAGCCCGGTTCTGTTGTGTTGTGGACCAATTGCCGTCATCCGTTCTACGACAAGAACCCGTACCCCGACGCCGGCCCGGCCGAGCGCACCGGTTGGGTCGGCGACTTCTGGGACTTGTTCGGTGCCGGCCACGGGATCGAGCTGAACAACCTCAAGACCATCGCCGAATACCGCCACCGCAATGGACTGCCGGTCACCCCGGCCTGGATGAGATGAGAACGATCGTGAGTCAGCCAGCAGTCAGCCTTATCGACGTCGCCAGCTATCTGCCCGGCGAACCGATCGGCGCCGACTACTACGCGCAGTTCGCCGAATCCGACGAATTACGTGACAACCTCATGTTCCGTGCGCCCTCGTTCCGTCATCACGTCGGGCCCGACGAGACCGCGATCGACATGGTCGAACGCGCGGCACAGGGACTGATCGAGCGGCATGGACGCGACGTCATCGAAAACGTCGACATTTTGATCACCCACACCCAGGTGCCGGACATGCCGTTCTATGGTGGCGGCGGCGGAATGGCGCATCGGCTGGGCATGCGCCCGTCGTGGGTACTGGATTTGCACAACGGCGGATGTGCGGCATTTGTGTTGGCGCTCAACACGGCCCGTCGATTGCTGGCATCGGGTGAAGGGCGCACCGCGCTGATCGCGATCGCACAGAACGCGGCCGGGCAGGTCTTCGACCAGCCCGGGGTGCGCCGGAAGGCGCAATCGTCCGTGCCCGGTGACGGCGCCGCGGTTGGACTAGTCACTGTGTCGGACGAGTCGCCCATACTCGACATCGAGTGCCGCACCTACGGCGAATTCGCCGGCGACATGACGCTCGCCATCGACCCACCGCGCAAGTGGTGGCAGGCCCGGACGGGTGAGGCCTCCATCGGGTTCACCGAAACCAAGATCAGCAAGGTGCTGGCCCGGGGGAACCGTCAGGTCCCAGAGGTGGCGTACGCGGTGTGTGATCGAATCGGGCTGAAGCCCAAAGACATCGACCTGCTGGTCACCAATCAGCCCAACCGGGTGTTCCTGCGTAATTGGCGCGAGGCGCTTGAGGTGCCCGAGGAACGCCACCGCGACACCTTTGACGAGTGCGGCAACCTGTTCGGAGCCGGCATCCCGATCAACCTGGATCGCGCTATCTCCGAGGGGCAAATCGAGGCCGGCGACGTGATCATGATGGCTGCGTTCGCGCATGCCGGTGACTTCGCCGGCGCGGCCGCGGTGCGTTGGGGAGGGCGTAACTGATGGCCCACCCCGCGCTCGGGACTTCGGTGACCGCCGAGATACTCTCCTCGCTCCCGCTGGCGGTTGACCCACTCGCCCTGTCGCTCAACGAAAGTCCCTTTCCACCCCTGCCTGCGGTGCGCTCAGCGTTGGACCACTGCCTCGACGTGGCCAATCGTTATCCGGAGTTCCTGCCCGGACAGTTGCGGCGAATGATCGCTGACCGGGTCGGGGTGGACGAGGACCAGGTGGTGCTCGGGGCGGGAGCATCGGGGGTGGCCTTGCAG
>NZ_DASXHW010000522.1:0-7963 GCF_036488105.1 Mycobacterium sp.
GCAGTGGCGATCGGCTCGGTCGTGCCGCCCATCACCACGAAATGCGGCTCATCGGCGATCGACCCATCGTAGGTAATCCGGTACAACTCAGGCGGTTTGGTCTCGCCGTAGTGAGCAACTTCGGCCACGCACAGCTCAACCTCGTATGGTTTGGCCTGTTCGGTGAAGATGGTTCCCAGCGTCTGCGCGTATACGTTGGCCAGCTGCCTTCCGGTCACATCGCGGCGATCGTAGGCGTAGCCGCGGGTGTCGGCGAATTGAATTCCGCCGCGGCGCAGATTGTCGAACTCGTTGAACTTTCCGGCGGCGGCGAAGCCGACTCGGTCGTAGAGTTCGCTGATCTTCTGCAGCGATCGCGACGGGTTCTCCGCAACAAACAGCACACCACCGGAAAAGACCAGTGCAACGACACTGCGGCCTCGCGCAATACCCTTGCGCGCGAGCTCGCTTCGCTCACGCATCGCCTGCTCGGGCGAGATGAAGTACGGAAAACTCATGAATCACTTCCCGCACGGTCGGCGTCCGGGCCGAAAGTGTCTGCGCGGGAGCGCGTTTCGATGACCTCCCGCGCCAGCTCGGCGATGCGCGGCTCGGCCACGTTGGCCGCACCGTCGGCACCGATCGTGACCGCGGTCGGATAGATCCCGCGGACCAGGTCGGGCCCGCCAGTGGCCGAATCGTCATCGGCCGCGTCATACAGCGCCTCGACAGCGACTCGCAGCGCCGAATCAGCATCCGTCACTTGCGAATACAACTTCTTGATCGACGATTTCGCAAATATCGATCCCGAACCGACCGACTGGTAGCCCTCTTCTTCCAGGTTCCAGCCACCGGCCGCGTCGAAGGAGACGATGCGGCCCGCCTTCTGCGAGTCGGGATCGTGGATGTCGAAGCCGGCCAGCAGCGGCAAAGCCACCAGACCCTGCATCGCCGCAGCGAGGTTGCCGCGCACCATGATCGCCAACCGGTTCACTTTGCCCGCGAAGGTAAGTGGCACGCCTTCCAGCTTTTCGTAGTGCTCGAGCTCGACGGCGTATAGCCGGGCGAATTCGACGGCGATCGCCGCGGTGCCGGCGATCCCGGTCGCGGTGTAGTCATCGGTGATGTACACCTTCTGCACATCACGACCCGCGATCATGTTGCCCTGCGTCGAACGCCGGTCGCCGGCCAGCAGCACCCCGCCCGGGTACTTCAGCGCGACGATCGTCGTTCCGTGCGGCAGCTGAGAACTCGGCGTGATCGGGTCTGCGCTGCCGATGCCCGCGGGCAGCAGTTCGGGCGCCTCACGGCGCAAATAATCAGTGAAGGAGGACAGGCCGCCGGAGGCGGTTCCGGGAAGTGCAGAGTTGGTGGCCAGGCGATCGCGGTTGGGCCAGGTCACTGTCCGCCCTTTTGGACGTATGCGCGGACAAAGTCTTCGGCGTTCTCTTCCAGAACATCGTCGATCTCATCCAGCAGGTCGTCGGTTTCCTCGGTCAGCTTCTCGCGACGCTCCTGGCCCGCGGCCGTGCTGGCAGTGGGGTCGTCGTCATCGCCGCCGCCACCGCCGCGCTTGGTCTGCTCCTGGGCCATCGCTGCCTCCTGCATCGTCATCGGGCGTGAAACACGCCCGTTGTTCTCCACCCTACCGGTCAATAGCGTTATTGCTCAGGCGAAAGCCCGGTGTCCGGCCGCTCAGGTGGTCAGCTGCTCCACCAGCTCGACCGCACTGTCTACCGAATCCAGCAACGCCCCGACGTGCGCTTTGCTGCCGCGCAGCGGCTCCAGCGTCGGAATTCGCACCAGCGAATCGCCACCCAGATCGAAAATCACCGAGTCCCAGCTGGCCGCCGCGATGTCGGCGCCGAAGCGGCGCAGGCATTCCCCGCGGAAGTAGGCCCGGGTGTCCGTCGGTGGGTTGTCGACCGCGTCGATCACTTGCTGCTCGGTGACCAGACGCTTCATCGAACCGCGCGCGACCAGCCGGTTGTACAGACCTTTGTCCAGCCGGACGTCGGAGTACTGCAAGTCGACCAGGTGCAGCCGGGGTGCGGACCAACTCAGGTTCTCCCGGTGCCGGAAGCCTTCCAAGAGTCGTAGCTTGGCCGGCCAGTCCAGCAGCTCCGCGCACTCCATCGGGTCGCGCTCGAGCTGATCCAGCACGTGCGCCCAGGTCTCGACGACGTGGGCCGCGCGCGCGTCGTGGTCGCGGCCGTCGACCAGCTTGGCCGCCCGGTCCAGGTAAATGCGTTGCAGCGCAAGGGCCGTCAGCTCACGACCATCGGCCAGGGCGACGGTGGCACGCAGCGACGGGTCGCGGCTGATCGCGTGCACGGCGTGCACCGGCCGGGCCAGCGCCAAGTCGCTGAGGTCGATTCCGTGCGCCGGACCGTCCTCGATCAGGTCGAGCACCAGCGCGGTGGTACCGAGCTTGAGATAGGTCGACGTCTCGGAGAGGTTTGCGTCGCCGATGATGACGTGCAGCCGCCGGTAACGGTCGGCGTCGGCGTGCGGCTCGTCGCGGGTGTTGATGATGCCGCGCTTCAGCGTGGTCTCCAGCCCGACCTCGACCTCGATGTAGTCCGATCGCTGCGAGAGCTGGAAGCCCGGCTCGTCGCCGGACGGCCCGATGCCGACCCGGCCCGAGCCGGTGACCACCTGGCGGGAAACCAGAAACGGGGTCAGCCCGGCGATGACGGACGAGAACGGCGTCTGCCGGCTCATCAGGTAGTTCTCGTGCGAGCCGTAAGAGGCGCCCTTGCCGTCGACGTTGTTCTTGTACAGCTGCAGCTTGGCGGCTCCCGGCACGCTGGCGACGTGCCGCGCGGCAGCCTCCATCACCCGCTCGCCGGCCTTGTCCCACACGACCGCGTCCAGGGGGTCGGTGCATTCGGGTGCGGAGTATTCGGGGTGCGCGTGGTCGACGTAGAGCCGCGCGCCGTTGGTAAGAATCATGTTGGCGGCGCCGACCTCGTCGGCGTCGACCACTGGGGGCGGCCCGGCCGAGCGGCTCAGGTCGAAACCGCGCGCGTCGCGCAGCGGCGATTCGACCTCGTAATCCCAGCGGGTGCGCTTGGCGCGTTGGATTCCGGCGGCGGCGGCGTAGGCCAGCACGGCCTGCGTCGACGTCAGGATCGGGTTGGCGGTCGGGTCCGACGGCGACGAGATGCCGTATTCGACCTCCGTACCGATAATTCGTTGCATCCCTCAAGCGTAGGCGTGACGGCCGCAGACTCCGCGCGGCGGGGCGATGGGTGGGCACCGGCCGACCGCGTACCGGCCGGGTTAACGCGGCGCGGACAACTGCCGGCGGCCCATTGACGCAGGTGACGGAAGTCGTTACCTTCACCCTAGTGTCTGCCGAACCCATCACCGGCCTGTCCGGAAAGCGCTATGGCGAAGTCCTTCTGGTGACGCCGGGCGAGGCGGGACCACAGGCCGCCGTCTACAATAGCTTCGGCCTCAACGACTGTCCCGCCGAATTGTGGTCGGCGCTCGACGCACAAGCCATTGCAGCCGAAAACGGTGCTGCCACAGCCTTACTCAACGGCCCGCGCTACTGGCTGATGAACGAGATCGAGAAGACGAATCAAGGCCCGCGGATCATCAAGAACTTCGGCGGAATCGACATGGCGCTGCAAGCGCAAACCTTGCTGTCGGGGATGAACCCGGCGCCCTACACCGCCAATCAGGTCCACCGGCACACCGTCTTCACCTTCGACGCCGGCGAAGAGGTCTACGAACTACACGACCCCGCGCTGCGGCGCTGGGTGATGCAGACCTGGAGCCAGATCGTCGATCCCACTCTGTCGCGGGCAGATCTGGCCAGACTCGGTGAGCGGCTGGACCTGCCCGATGGATGGACTTACCAGACCCGAACGCTGACCAGCCCGTTGCGCATCGACACCACCACGCACGCCGCGCAGGTGCTGCAGGACAACCTGACCAACAGCTACTCGCTGCTGGCCGGCTGAGCCTTACAGGTACTGACCGAGGTTGGACTCAGTGTCGATGGCCCGTGAGGCACTCGAGCTCTTGCCGGTGACCAGCGTGCGGATGTAGACGATCCGCTCGCCCTTCTTGCCCGAAATCCGGGCCCAGTCATCGGGGTTGGTGGTGTTGGGCAGGTCCTCGTTCTCGGCGAACTCGTCGACGATCGAGTCGAGCAAGTGCTGGATCCGCAGGCCTGGCTGACCGCTTTCCAGCACCGACTTGATGGCGTTCTTCTTCGCCCGGTCGACGACGTTCTGAATCATCGCGCCGGAGTTGAAGTCCTTGAAGTACATGACCTCTT
Organism: Mycobacterium sp.; assembly: GCF_036488105.1. Classification (GTDB taxonomy): domain Bacteria; phylum Actinomycetota; class Actinomycetes; order Mycobacteriales; family Mycobacteriaceae; genus Mycobacterium. The sequence goes on from NZ_DASXHW010000522.1 coordinate 4,274, forward strand.
TGTCGCCGTTGGCGTACGTCACTTCGAGGAACCGGTTGTCATCGATCTCGGCGTACATCCGGTCGACAACCTTCTCGATCATCGCCTTGATGCACGCTCCACGGTCACCACCGAATTCGGTGATGTCGTCGGCGTGCACCGGCAGAGTCTCGACGAGGTACTTCGAGAAGATGTCTTGTGCCGACTCGGCGTCCGGGCGCTCGATCTTGATCTTCACGTCGAGGCGGCCGGGCCGCAGGATCGCCGGGTCGATCATGTCCTCACGGTTGGAGGCGCCGATCACGATGACGTTCTCCAGACCTTCGACACCGTCGATCTCGCTCAGCAGCTGCGGGACGACCGTGGTCTCCACGTCCGAGGAAACCCCGGTGCCGCGGGTGCGGAAGATCGAGTCCATCTCGTCGAAGAACACGATCACCGGTGTGCCCTCGGACGCCTTCTCGCGGGCCCGCTGGAAGATCAGCCGGATGTGACGTTCGGTCTCGCCGACGAACTTGTTCAGCAGCTCGGGGCCTTTGATGTTGAGGAAGTAGGACTTGGCCTCACGCGCGTCGTCGCCGCGGACCTCGGCCATCTTCTTGGCCAGCGAGTTGGCGACGGCCTTGGCGATCAACGTCTTACCGCAACCGGGCGGCCCGTAGAGCAACACGCCTTTGGGTGGGCGCAACGCGTACTCGCGGTAGAGCTCCTTGTGCAGGAACGGCAACTCGACGGCGTCGCGGATCTGCTCGATCTGCCGGCCCAGCCCACCGATGTCGTTGTAGGTGACGTCGGGAACCTCTTCGAGCACCAGGTCCTCGACCTCGGCCTTGGGGATGCGCTCGAAGGCGTAACCCGCTTTGGTGTCCACGAGCAGCGAGTCACCGGGACGTAGCTTGCGGGGACGCAGGTCGTCGTCCGACGAGTCATAGACACCGTCGGGCAGGTCCTCGGCGACCAACGGCTCGGCCAGCCACACGATGCGCTCCTCGTCGGCGTGACCGACCACCAGAGCGCGGTGCCCGTCAGCCAGAATCTCGCGCAAAGTTGAAATCTCGCCGACTGATTCGTACGTGCCGGCCTCGACGACAGTTAACGCCTCGTTGAGCCGAACCGTCTGTCCCTTGCGCAACGACTTCACGTCGATGTTGGGCGAGCACGTCAGTCGCATCTTGCGGCCCGAGGTGAAGACATCGATGGTGTCGTCCTCGTGGGTGGCCAACAACACGCCGTAGCCGCTGGGCGGCTGCCCGAGCCGATCGACCTCTTCGCGCAGCGCCAGCAGCTGCTGGCGGGCTTCCTTGAGGGTTTCCATCAGCTTGGAGTTGCGCGACGCCAGCGAGTCGATACGCGACTCGAGCTGGTGCACATCGCGCGGACTGCGTGCGGCACTGTGCGATCCGGCAGCGTTGTCCAGTTGCTCGCGCAGGATCGCAGCCTCGCGTCGTAGCTCTTCCAACTCGGCGGCGTCCTCGCTGGAGAGGTCTGGTTCGCGCGGGTTACCGAACGCTTCACGCTCAAACTCACCCATGGTGCGCTCCTTTCCCGCTCCAAGACGGTGGTGCGGTGGATACCTCAACGCTACCGGCGATTTCCGTTTCATGCGGGAACTCGAAATGGGGCACACTGGCAACAGCGTTAACATCTTGTTTAGTCGGCTTTACCGAGAGGACCTTCGTGACCGTGAAAACCCTAGCCACAGGCATGGCAGCGATGGCTGCCATCGGCGTCGCCGCCGCGGGTGTGACCTGTATTGCATCCGTCACCGCGGTGTCGGCCCGCGTTCAGCCGGTCGTCTTCGGCGCGCCGTTGCCGTTGGACCCGCCGGCACCGGTGGGAGTGGACCTACCCACTGCCGATCAGCTCACCACCGTTCTGAATACGCTGCAGGACCCGAGCGTGTCGTTCGCCAATAAGGGCGACCTCATCGAGGGCGGCATCCCGGTTCCGGTCACCCTGGCCGACCACGAACTGCAGAAGGCCGCTGCCAAGGGCAGCCTGCCGCTGACGTTCAACATCAGCAACATTGCCCCCGCCGGTCCGGGTGCCGCCACGGCCACCATCACGGCGACGGGCCCGCATCTCGCCCCGACACCCGAGTACCTCACGTTCGTCGATCAAGGCGGCTGGAAGCTGTCGCACGACTCGGCGATGACGCTGATTCAGTCTGTGCGTTCGTCGCACTGACAGCCGCTGCATGCCCCGACGCTTCACCGCAGTCTTGAGCGCCGCCGCGATTGCGGCGGTGCTCGGGCTTCCGGGGTGTTCCAGCGATGAGGACGGTGCTTCGCCGGAGACCTCGACGCCGCCGACGTCCGCATCGTTGAATTCGACGGCGGCCCCGCAGGCCGCGCCGTTGCCGCCGCCCGATGCGTTGGCGGGCGTGCTGTATCGGCTGGCTGACGCAGCGGTGCCCGGCCCCCAGAAAACGAACCTGGTCGAAGGCGCCACCCCGGAAAACGCCGGTGTCTTCGACCAATTCTCCAATGCCCTGCTGAACGGTGGCTTCACCCCGGTGAAGTTCGATATACGCGAGGTCGGATGGTCTGACCGGGATCCGGCCGACGTGGTGGCCAACGTCGACGTCAGCTCATCGAATCCGAAGGGTCCCCGATTCTCTTTTCCCATGGAGTTCAAGCCGTTTCAGGGCGGCTGGCAGCTGTCGGCGCGGACCGCCGATGTCCTGCTGGCATACAGGACCGAGTCCGCCCCGCCCCCAGCAGGGCCCGGTCACTGATTCCCGATGTGGATCGGCTGGTTGGAGTTCGACCTGCTGCTCGGTGATGTGCGCTCACTCAAGCAGAAGCGATCGGTGGTGCGGCCGGTAGTCGCGGAACTGCACCGCAAGTTCGGCGTCTCGGCCGCGGAGACAGGGTCCCAAGAACTTCACCGACGGGCCGGGATCGGCGTGGCGATGGCCTCGGCCGATCGCAGCCATGCCGTCAACGTGCTGGACGCCGCCGAACGGCTGGTGGCGGCGCATCCGGAGTTCGAGTTGCTCTCGGTGCGCCGAGATCTGCGGCGCAGCGACGACTGATCACGGCTCGCTGGGACGTTGCTTTCTGTGCAGCGGCGTCGGGGGAACCGTGTCCGGGGCCAGCTTGCGCGCGAACACCAAAAACGCTGTGTGCCCGCGCATGTTGTGTTGGGGCCGCACGGCCAGCCCGACGACGTTCCAGCCGCGCTGCATCGTCTCCCAGGCACGGGGCTCCGTCCAGCACTGCTGGTCGCGCAGTGCCTCCACCGCCTTCGACAGCTGGGTCACGGTCGCCACGTAGATCATCAGCACGCCGCCGCCGACCAGCGCCCGCGACACCCGGTCGAGCACGTCCCACGGCGCGAGCATGTCCAGCACGACCCGGTCGACCGAGCCGTCGGGCAGACCGGCGTCGACAATGTCGCTGATCACCAGCCGCCAGTTGTCGGGGACGCAGCCGAAGAATGTCTCCACGTTGCGGCGGGCGTGTTCGGCGTGGTCGGCGCGCACGTCGTAGGAGATCACCTGTCCGTCCGGTCCGACGGCGCGCAACAGCGAACAGGTCAGTGCGCCGGAGCCGGCGCCTGCCTCCAATACCCGTGCGCCCGGAAAGATGTCGCCTTCGTGCACGATCTGCGCGGCGTCTTTCGGGTAGACCACCTGAGCGCCGCGCGGCATCGACAGCACGTAGTCCACCAGCAGCGGACGCAACACCAGGAACTGGTCACCGTTGG
>NZ_DASXHW010000010.1:0-30706 GCF_036488105.1 Mycobacterium sp.
TCTCGTGCTGGTCCTCCGGCCGCGATAATGAAACGTGTTCTCGTTTCGCCGTGGCTTGGGTAGGGTGGCGGCCATGAGCCACGTCACAACGGAGCAAGCTACAACGGAGTACGACAAGCTTTTCATCGGCGGCAAGTGGACCGAGCCGTCGACGTCCGAAGTCATCGAGGTGCACTGCCCGGCCACCGGCGAGTACGTCGGCAAGGTGCCGTTGGCAGCGGCAGCCGACGTCGACGCCGCGGTCGCCGCGGCCCGCAACGCTTTCGATAACGGCCCCTGGCCCTCGACACCACCGAAGGAGCGGGCGGCGGTCATCGCCGGCGCGCTCAAACTGATGGAGGAGCGCAAAGACCTCTTCGTCAAGCTGCTCGGCGACGAAACCGGCCAGCCCCCGATGTCCCTCGAGACCATGCAGTGGATGAGTGGGGTAGCGTGCCTGAACTTCTTCGCCGGCCCCGCCGTCGACCAGGTCAAGTGGCAGGAAGTCCGGAACGGCGGCTACGGACAGACCATCGTCCATCGTGAGCCGCTCGGCGTGGTCGGCGCAATCGTGGCGTGGAACGTGCCGCTGTTCTTGGCGATCAACAAGCTGGGCCCCGCGCTGCTCGCCGGGTGCACGGTGGTGCTCAAGCCGGCCGCCGAAACGCCGCTGAGCGCAAATGCTTTGGCGGAGGTGTTCGCCGAGGCCGGGTTGCCCGAGGGTGTGCTGTCGATTGTTCCGGGCGGTATCGAAACCGGACAGGCGCTGACGTCCAACCCCGACATCGACATCTTCTCGTTCACCGGAAGCTCGGCCGTCGGCAAGGAGATCGGCAAGCGCGCCGCCGAGATGCTCAAGCCGTGCACCCTGGAACTCGGCGGAAAATCGGCAGCCATCCTGCTCGAGGACGTCGACCTGGCCGCCTCCGTCCCGATGCTGGTGTTCTCCGGAATCATGAACTCCGGGCAGGCCTGCGTGGCCCAGACCCGCATCCTGGCGCCGCGCTCCCGCTACGACGAAATCGTCGAGGCGGTGGGCAATTTCGCGGCTTCACTTCCTGTCGGTCCGCCGTCGGACGCGGGTGCGCAGATCGGCTCGCTGATCTCGGAGAAGCAGCGGACCCGCGTCGAGGGCTACATCGCCAAGGGCATTGAAGAGGGTGCCCGACTGGTGTGCGGCGGTGGACGTCCCGAAGGACTGGACGACGGCTTCTACGTGCAGCCGACCGTGTTCGCCGACGTCGACAACAGCATGACAATCGCGCAGGAGGAGATCTTCGGACCGGTGCTGAGCATCATTCCCTACGACACCGAAGAAGACGCGATCAAGATCGCCAACGACTCGGCTTATGGACTGGCCGGCAGTGTGTGGACCAGCGACGTGCCGCGCGGCATCAAGATCTCCGAGCAGATCCGCACCGGCACCTACGCGATCAACTGGTACGCGTTCGACCCGTGCTGTCCGTTCGGCGGTTACAAGAACTCCGGCATCGGTCGCGAGAACGGGCCGGAGGGCGTCGAGCACTTCACCCAGCAGAAGAGCGTGCTGATGCCGATGGGCTACACCACCGACAGCTAGGCTCTCCCGCCAGTGTGACGCTGCGGGCACACTCGGGCTCGAGTGTGCCCGCAGCGTCACACTCGAGCTAGAACGCTTCTTCGCGAAGCTGGCCGCGAGTGTGCGGCTAGCCGCACCCTGAAGCCAACAGCGCGAGGCGCTGGTCGAGGGTGGCATGGAAGTGCCCGATCGCGCTTTCGTGGCGTCCGAACTCCACGAAGGCATTCGCCCCGGAGCGCAAGCCGCGGTGCACACCCATCGACATTTCGTTGTCCTCCAGTGCACCCTGATCGAGAAGGGTCGGGACAGTCCCGGCACCACCTTGTTGGGTGGCCGCGAGCAGGGCAGCTTCTGCTGCATCGGGCGTGGCGACGGTATAGGTGGCGAACATCGAGTGGTCGACATCGATCGGGTCGATTACGACCACGATCAGCCGATCCGGAAACGTCGCGATCATTACGTTCGGGAACAGCTGATAGACGAACGTCATGCGCTGCTTAGTCGTCCACATCGACTCCGGGCGGTTACGGAGTCGTTCAATGTTGCGGTATGGGAATGTGATTCGGCTATTCGGGCCAAACGTTTCCACCACGTTGAGATCGTCGTACTGTAGCGGGAAGAACGTCTCCCGGTGGGTAGAGCGAATGTGGTAGCCCTCCCCGAATTGCTCGATGAGCACCTTCCAATTTATGTTCAGCACGGCGGACTCCGCGACGACGAGCCGCTCGGCCGGCACGAGTTTGTCCCGCCACGGACTGCCTTCGGTCAGTGCCGCCATCGCGTCGTCAGCAACTGCCCGCAGCCCCGGTTGCGCCGCATCGGAGTCCAGCGCATCGATGACGATGAGACCATCGACCTCACTGCTGGCGACCTCGACCAGGCCGCGCGTCGCGATGTTCAAATCCGGGAAGCCATCCGCGTGCGGAACATGCGCGAGCGTGCCGTCGAGACGATAAGTCCAGCCGTGGTACCGGCACACCAGCGCGTGAGAACATCCGGTGCCGTCTACCAGAGTCATCCCGCGATGACGGCAGGCGTTGCGGAATACCCGTGCCCGTCGGTCGTTGCCACGAACCGCGAACAGCGGCGTCCCGAAACAGACGCGTTCGACATGGTCACCTGGATTCGGGATGGCTGCCGAAGGAATGAACACGCTGGGAAACGAGCGCAGCATCCGCAGTTCATCCGCGAATCGTCCTGGGTCGAGGTAGTTTTCCACCGGTTCGCGCCACGGCTCGCCTTCATCGGTCGTCCCCGCGTCGATATGCGTGAGTAGGCGGCGCACAATCTCCACATCGTCGGCGACCAGCGGTCTTGTCAACGGACTCATGGCGTGCCTCCCAGGGTGCGCGTCGATGCCTCGTTTCAGCAGAAACGGTATGCTAGAAATGAAGTGACGTCAATTCATTTTTTGCTACGCTCATCCCGTGATCACGACCGCTGAACCCAGGACTCAAAAGGGGCGCGCGACACGCGAACGGCTACTCGCCTGCGCCCGCGACATCGCAATTGCCAACGATGGTCACCTCGAGATCGCCTGGGTCGCAGAGGCTGCAGGCGTCGTGCCAAGCTTGGTCAATCGCTATTTCGGCTCGCGGGCAGGACTGGTCAGCGCGCTGCTGCACGACTTCTTCGTCCGCCTGCGCGTCCAGGTTCTTGACCTCGATCTCGATGACCAAGGTACGTGGGCCCAGCATGAGCGCATCCGACTCGAAAAGGGTGTGCATTTCCACTACACCGATCCGGCCGCGGTCGTCGTCTACACCCGGCTATCTCGCGAGCCCGAGGTCGCGTTGACCGAGAACCGGCACATCGACGAGATCGTCAAACACGCTGCCGCCAACATTCGTCGCGGCCAGAAGCGTGGCGAACTGTCGTCATCCGTCGATCCCGAGCTCGCCGGCGCAGCCATGTTCGGTGCGATGCAGCGGGTGATGGTCACCGCGCTGGGCCGCAGCCCGCGTCCCCGACCAGACCGAGTCGTCGAAGTTCTGTGGCGGCAGATCGCCGCGGCCGTCGAGATCGACCCGTGACGGGTCAGAACGCCTCTTCCCGAAGCTGCATGAGCGCGAGATCGACATTGGCCGCGATCTCGCGTTCCGCAGTCAACCGCGGTAGCACGTTCTTGACGAAAAACTTTGCGCACACGACCTTTCCGGCATAGAACGCACTATCGCCCGGCGACGGATCGCCGTCGAGTGCGGTCAGCGCTGTCTCCGCCTGCCGGAGCAGCAGCCAGCCGATCAGCAGGTCACCGACCGCGAGCAGGAAAGGCACCGACTCCAAACCCACCCGGTAAAGCTCGCTTGCGCTCTGCTGGGAATCCATCAGATACCCGGTCATGGTGGCGACCCAGGCTTGCAGGTCGTCGACCGCGGTGGCCAACTGCTTGCGTGCTTCGACGAGTTCGGGTCGGGCGTCCTCGCTGTCGATGAACGACTCGATCTGCGTGACGAGGTGGCCCAGTGCCGCACCCTGGTCGCGGACGATCTTGCGAAAGAAGAAGTCCTGCGCCTGAATTGCGGTGGTGCCTTCATACAAGCTGTCGATCTTGGCGTCACGAATGTATTGCTCAAGGGGGTAGTCCTGTAGGAAGCCCGATCCGCCTAACGTCTGCAGCGATTCGGTCAGGCACTGGTAGGCACGCTCGGAGCCCACCCCCTTCACGATCGGCAACAGCAGATCGTTGACCCGGTTCGCCATATCGGCGTCGGCGCCGGACACCACGGCGGCGGCTTCGGGGTCTTGGTGGGCCGCGGTGTAGAGGTAGAGCGCACGCAGTCCTTCGGCGTAGGCCTTCTGCGTGATGTGGGCCCGGCGCACATCGGGATGGTGAATGATGGTGACCCGCGGCGCCGACTTGTCGGTCATCTGGGTGAGGTCGGCCCCTTGGACGCGAAACTTGGCGTAATCCAAGGCATTCAGGTAACCTGTCGATAGTGTTCCAATAGCTTTGGTGCCCACCATCATTCGGGCATATTCGATGATCCGGAACATCTGCGCGATTCCGCGGTGGGTGTCGCCGACCAGCCAGCCGGTAGCCGGGACGCCGTGCTGGCCGAACGTCAATTCACAAGTGGCCGAGACCTTCAGGCCCATCTTGTTCTCCACACCGGTGACGAATGCGCCGTTGCGCTCTCCCGGCTCACCGGTCTTCGGGTCGAGCAGGAACTTGGGCACCAGGAACAGGCTCAGCCCCTTGGTACCCGGTCCGGCGCCTTCGGGCCGGGCCAGCACCATGTGCAGGATGTTCTCAAAGACGTCGTCGCTGTCGCCACTGGTGATGAACCGCTTGACGCCGTCGATGTGCCAGGTGCCGTCGCCTTGGTCGACCGCTTTGGTCCGCCCGGCGCCGACGTCGGACCCGGCGTCGGGTTCGGTGAGCACCATCGTCGCGCCCCAGTTGCGATCGATCGCCAGCGATGCCCAATGTCGTTGCTGCTCATTGCCGATCCCGTAGAGGATGTTGGCGAGGACCGGGCCGGCCATGTACATGAACACGGCGGGGTTGGCGCCGAGCACCAACTCGTTGATCGCCCATTGCACCATCGACGGAGCCGGTACACCGCCGACGGCTTCTTCGAGCCCGACCCGGAACCACTCGCCTTCCCGCCACGCGTTCAGTGACTTCTTGAACGGCTCGGGCAGCGTGACGATGTGACTGTCGGGGTCGAACGTCGGCGGGTGGCGGTCGCTTTCGGCGAACGACTCGGCCACCGGCCCCTCGGCCAACCGCGCAGCCTCGGAAAGCATCTGCCGCACCGAGTCGCCGTCGAGGTCCCCGAATGCGTCGTCGGCCAGCACCCTCTCCAAGGCCAGCGATTCGAACAGATTGAACTCGAGGTCGCGCACATTGCTCTTGTAGTGACCCATCGCTGACGCCTTTCAATCGCCTGGGCTGAGCCTAACGCGCGTTAGCGACCCTGGAATTGGGCTTGGCGACGCTCGATGAACGACTGCACGCCTTCGGCGGCATCGGCGGTGGCGAACAGCGCCGCCACGTCGGGCCGTAGTCGCTCGATGGCGGCGGCGTCGCCCTGTGCGCGGGCCAGGTGCGCCGAGGCCAGCGTGGCCTGTACGGCTAACGGGGCCGCGCGTTCGGCGATGGTCCGCGCGATGTTGCGCGCACGCGACAACGCAGCGGAGCCGTCGTCGGCGACTTCCTGCACCAGGCCGATGCGGTGCGCTTCCACGGCGTCGAACTCGTCGCCGGTGAGCAGCCAGCGCATCGCGTTGCCCCATCCGCCCTCGCGGGGAAGCCGCAGCGTCGCACCGCCGAACGGATAGATGCCACGCTGCACCTCTAGCTGGGCGAAGCGGGTGCCTGTCGCCGCGACGCGGACGTCGGCGGCCAGCAGGAGTTCAATACCCAGTGTCATGCACCAACCATGTGCCACGGCGACCAGCGGTGTGGTCCACGAACCGTCGAGACGCCACGGGTCTCGTCCGTCGGCGGGCAACGGGAGATCGCCGGACGCGATGTTGGGGCCGACATCGACCAGGTCGAGACCGCCGGTGAAATGGTCGCCATGCGCGTACAGCACGCCGGCGCGCACCGAGGCGTCGGACTCCAGCAGTCCATAGGCGCGGGACAGGTCGGTGAGCATCGCCTGGTTGAAGGCGTTGCGCTTGTCCGGTCGATTCAGCCCGATCAGCAGGACGTGACCGTCGCGTTCGAGCGTCACGGTTTCCAGGTTCGGGAGTGCATCAGTTGAGCCAGCCATTCGCCGAGTCAAACGCACCGGCCACGAATATGCAATAGGGCATAACACTTAATCCGGTTGACAGATAGGGCTAATTCGTCGAGTTTGGCCATCTCGGCCGGTTAGGTCACTATGCAGCAACGGAGGTCTTTTCAGGTTGCTTGCTGGACGCCAGTCTTATATGGTCTACCCCATAATCGTGGGTCGGCAGATCCGGCGCATGGGGCAGCAGGAGAAGAGCATGCTGATCGTCGAACTGAACGTCGGCGGATACCGCTTCAGCGGAGAGCGGGCCGGGCTGCGCCGCAGCACGCTGCGCCCCGCACGGTTCAATCCGCGGACAATCCACTGGCGGATGCCGCAGCTACGCCACACCCCCGCGGCCTGACAACACACCGTTATGTCGTTAGCGACGCATGCCCCGCGCAAGCGCGGCGATACCAAAACCAGAATGCTGATCAGCGCCGCCGAGGTGATGCGCGAACGCGGTGCCGCCGGCGTGACCATCGACGAGGTGCTGACCCGTAGCGGTGCGCCGCGCGGTTCGGTGTACTACCACTTTCCGGACGGCCGCAATCAGATCCTTGCCGAGGCGCTGCAATACGCCGGAGATGCAATCACGGCCGACATCGACGACGCCGCCGGCCGCGGCGCCAAGGTGCTGCTTCGGCAGTTCGTCGACTTCTGGGAACGCGTGCTCGCGGAAAGCGATTTCCATGCCGGCTGTCCGGTGGTCGCGGCGGCGATCGGCTCGGCTGATGACGAAGTCCGGTTGTCTGCCGAAGCGGCGCGGATCTTCGCGCGCTGGCGCGCGGCGCTGACGCGGGCGTTCGTCGCCGACGGCTTCGTCGAGTCAGACGCAGATTCGCTGGCGGTGATGTCGATCGCGACGCTGGAAGGCGCCGTCATCCTGTGCCGATCCACGCGCAGCAGTGAACCGCTGAACAAGGTCTATGAGCAACTTGAATTCTTGGTCAAGGCAAGGGAATTCGTCCGCCGGAACGGACTGCCGGATCGCCGCAACTGACTAGTCGCTGGCCGGTAGCGGCTTGGCTTCCTTGAGGCTCAGCGCGGTCTGGCCGACAGCCAACGTCCCGGCACCGGCTTTGGTGACCAGCACCTCGGCACCGGACTCGTCCACGTAACGCTTGCCCATCACCGCGCCGTCGGAGAACGCCGGATCCAGCTCACCGGAACGTTCAGCACCCAACTCCACCATCGGCGCCCCGCCACAGCGCAGGTCGTCGAGGCTGTCTGCGCTGCGCACGACGATGACTTGGGTGTCGCAAACCTGGCTGGCCAAACGGGTTCCGTTTTTGATCATGATCTCGATCCTCGCTTGGAGTTACTGCTCGGCCGGGGCGGCGCGAAGCTCTTCGACGATTTCGCGGCGCAGCACCTTGCCCGTCGCGTTGGTGGGCAGCTCGTCGCGAAAGACTACCCGGTCAGGAGTGCGTGACCCCCGCAAACTTTTGCGGACGTGTTCGCGCAATTCCTCGGGGTCCGGCTCGGTGCCGACGGCCGGCACCACCACCGCGACGATCGCCTGTCCCCACTGCGAATCCTCGACGCCGACCACCGCGACATCGCGCACATGCGGGTGCTCAACCAGCACGTCTTCCAGCTCCGCGGGCGCGATGTTCTCCCCGCCGCGGATGATCGTGTCGTCGCTACGGCCACCGATGAACAGGTAGCCGCCCTCGTCGAGGGTGGCGATGTCCTTGGTCGGAAACCAGCCGTCGGCGTCGAGCACCGAGCCGATCCCGGTATAGCGACCGGAGACCTGCTCACCACGAACGAACAGCTCGCCGGTCTGCCCGGCCGGCAGCACGGCACCGCCCTCGTCGCGAATCTGCACCTCGACGCTGGGGACCGGCTGACCAACCGACGCCAACCGACGGACCACGGCCGGGTCGGCTGCGGCCTGTGCTTCACGGTGGTCGTCGGGAGTCAGCACCGCGATCGTCGAACTGGTCTCGGTCAGGCCATAGGCGTTGACGAAGCCGACGTGCGGCAACAGCTCCAGAGCCTTGCGCACCAGCGGCAACGGAACCTTGGACCCGCCGTAGGCCAGGTTGCGCAGCGACGGCAGGCGATGGTGTCCGCCCTCCAACACGGTCACGATGCGGTCCAGCATGGTCGGCACCACCGTCGCGCTGGTGACATGCTCGGCGTCGATCAGGCGCACCCAGTTCTCCGCGTCGAAGATCGGGAGATAGACCATCTTCCGGCCGGCGTACAGGTTCGACAGGGCCGCGCTGACCCCCGCGATGTGGTACGGCGGCACGCAGATCAACGCGGCGTCGGTTGGCTCGGCCGACCCGAATTCGACTGTGCCGGTGACGTAACTGGTCAGGTTGTTGTGGGTGAGCTCGACGGCTTTGGGCTGCGACGTGGTGCCCGAGGTGAACAACACGATGCCGACCGAGTCCGGGTCGGCGAATTCCACGGCCGGCTCGGCGTCGCGTGCCTGCGCCAGAAAGTCGTCGGACCCAATGACCTGCTTGGCCACGCTTTCAAGGCCGGCCGGCCCACCCAGCTCGTCGAGGTAGCGGCTGTCGATGACCACCAGCGGATCGGGCAGTCGGGCGATCAGCGTCTTGATGCCGTCGGCGGACAGCCGATAGTTGATCGGCGTGAACGTCAGCCCGGCTCGCGCCGATGCGAAGATCAGCAGCGGAAGCATCGCGCCGCCGGTACCGACGTAGGCGACGTGCGACGCCCCAGAACTCGCGATGATGCCGGCGCCGCCGTCGGCGAGATCGCTGAGCTGCTGCGTTGTCAGCCGGACGTCCCCCGAGACGACGGCGGTCCGCTCAGGATCGCTTGAACTCGCCATCTCGAGTAGTAGCGAAATACTCACGCTCGCGCTTTCTGTGGTGTCAACACGTTACAAAGCTCGCCAAAAGTGTCATGCCAGTTTAGATGACGTCCGATCGCACCCGCGCCGTGGCCGACGTCACCCACCACAAGAGGCCGACGAGGATCAAGCCGCCTGAGCTCAGGTGCCGGTCCAGCGCGCCGGCCGCTTCTCGGCGAAGGCGATCGCGCCTTCCTTGGCGTCGTTCGAGCTGAACACCGGCATCAGGAGTCTGTTCTGTTCGGCGAACCGAGTGTCGGGGCTCCAGCCGCGGGACTCGACGATGATCTGCTTGGTGGCGGCCACGGCCAGCGGACCGTTGGCGGTGATCCGTTCGGCCAACTCGATCGCCGCGTCCAGCGCGCCGCCGGGCTCGGCCAGCACGTTGACCATGCCCAGCGCGTGCGCGCGCTCGGCGGTGAAGGCTTCCCCGGTCAGCGCCAACTCCATCGCGATCGCAGGTGGGATGCGTTCGGGCAGGCGCAGCAGTCCTCCGCCGCCGGCCACCAGGCCGCGTTTGACCTCGGGAATTCCGAAGGACGCGTCCTTGGACGCCACGATCAGATCGGTGGCCAGTGCCAGCTCGGTGCCGCCGGCCAGCGCGTAACCCTCCACCGCCGCGATGAGCGGCTTGACCGGTCCACGCTCGGTGAAGCCCATCCCGCGGCCCTCGACGATGGGGACCTCGCCGCGGGCGAACGCCTTGAGGTCCATGCCCGCGCAGAACGTTCCACCCGCCCCGGTCACGATGCCCACCGAAAGCCCCGGGTCTCCGTCGAGCCTGTCCACCGCGTCGGCCAGACCATGGGCCACCGCGGAGTTGACCGCGTTCTTTGCCTTGGGCCGGTTGATGGTGATGATCAGGATCCGGTCCCGCTGCTCGACGAGGACTTCTGGTTCGCTGGCGGCTTCTTCAGTGCTCACGACGGTGTGACGCTCCTTGTTGTATTTGTAACGGGTCTCGCAGGAGATGGTATCCAGCCACTGGGGCTCGGCTAGCATCACAGCCAAACCCGAGCTGAAACCCCAGGGGAATGCGTTGAACGCAACCGATATCGAACCCAGCGAGATGTCCAAGTGGGACCCTGGCCTCACCGAGCGCGTGATGGGCTGGCTGCGTCCGCTGATCAAGGGCTACCACCGTGCCGAGGTGCGCGGGCTGGAGGCCTTCCCTCCGGGCGGCGCGCTGGTGGTGGCCAACCACTCCGGCGGGTTGTTCGCAATGGACGTTCCGGTTTTCGCGACCGGCTTTTACGAGCATTTCGGCTACGAACGGCCCGTCTACACGCTGAGCCACGACGTCATCTTCACCGGACCGACCGGCGAATTCTTCCGTCGCACCGGCTTCATCCGCGCCAACCACGAAAACGCCGACGAGGCATTGCGATCCGGCGGTGTCGTGGTGGTGTTCCCCGGCGGTGATTACGACGTCTACCGCCCGACGCTGACCGAGAACGTCATCGACTTCGACGGGCGCACCGGATACGTGCGGGCGGCGATCAACGCCGGCGTGCCGATCGTGCCGGCGGTGTCCATCGGCGGCCAGGAAAGCCAGCTCTACCTGTCCCGCGGGATGGGACTGGCCAAGGCGCTGCGGCTGGACAAGCTGATGCGGGTCAAGATCCTGCCGATCTCGGTGGGCTTCCCGTTCGGGCTGTCCGCGGTGCTGCCGGTCAACGTGCCGCTGCCGACCAAGATCGTGATGCAGGTGCTCGAACCGATCGACGTGATCGCCCAGTTCGGCGAGGAGCCCGACATCGACGCGGTCGACGCTCACGTCCGACTCGTCATGCAAAAGGCGCTCAGCGGGCTGGCCAAAGAACGTCGCCTCCCGGTCATCGGCTAGCAGCGCGATGGCACCGCTCGGTCTGCTGGGCACCATGGTCCGCGCGGGCATCGTCGCGCCTATGCGGCCCGATAAGTACCTGCGAATCATCGCGGTCGCGCGTCGCGAAGGCCTCTCTGTCACAAGCGGATTCGGGATGTCAGCACAACGCTGTCCCAACCGTCCCGCGCTGGTCGACGAACTCGGCACCCTGACCTACCGCCAACTCGATCAGCGCGCCGATGCGTTGGCCGCGGCGTTGCAGGCTTTACCCGGCGGAACGCCGGAAGTGCTGGCGATCATGTGCCGCAACCATCGCGGTTTCGTCGAGTCGTTGATTGCGGCCAACCGGATCGGCGCCGACGTGCTGCTACTCAACACCTCGTTCGCCGGGCCGGCGCTGGCCGACGTAGTCAACCGCGAGGGCGCCGACGCGGTGATCTACGACGAGGAGTTCACCGATTCGGTTGACCGCGCACTGGCTGACAAGCCCGACACCACGCACGTCGTCGGATGGACCGACCATCCGGAAGAACACGACACGACCGTCGAGAAGCTGGTCACCACGCACCTGGGCCAGCGACCCGTCAACACCGGCCGCAAGGGCAAGCTGATCCTGCTGACCTCGGGCACCACCGGTAATCCCAAGGGTGCCAAGCACTCCGGTGGCGGGACAACCGAACTCAAAGCGATGCTGGATCGGGTGCCGTGGCACACCGAAGAAACCACGGTGGTGGTGGCGCCGATGTTTCACGCCTGGGGCTTCTCGCAACTGATCTTCGCCGCGTCGATGGGCTGCACGGTGGTCACCCGTCGCAAGTTCGACCCCGAAGCCACCCTCGAACTCATCGACCGTCACCAGGCCACCGGCCTGTGCGTGGTGCCGGTGATGTTCGACCGGATCATGGACCTGCCCGACGAGGTACGCCGCCGCTACAGTGGTCGCTCACTGCGGTTCGCCACCGCATCCGGGTCCCGGATGCGGCCCGACGTCGCCACGAAATTCATGGACGAGTTCGGTGACATCCTCTACAACAACTACAACGCCACCGAAGCCGGCATGATCGCCACCGCGACACCGGCGGATCTGCGCGCCGCGCCGGACACTGCGGGAAAACCCGCTATAGGTACCGAGATTCGCATTCTCGACAGCGACCATCGCCCGGTGCCCACCGGCGAGGTCGGCCAGATCTTCGTCCGCAACACCAACCGGTTCGACGGTTACACCTCCGGCGGGGGCAAGAGTTTTCACGACGGCTTCATGGCATCCGGTGACGTCGGCCGACTCGACGAGGCCGGGCGCCTCTACGTGGTCGGACGCGACGACGAGATGATCGTGTCCGGCGGCGAGAACGTCTACCCGATCGAGGTGGAGAAGACGCTGGCCACCCACGCCGATGTCGCCGAGGCCACCGTGCTGGGCGTCGACGACGAACAGTACGGTCAGCGGCTGGTGGCGTTCGTGGTGCTGACGCCGGCCGCGTCTGTCACCGTGGACGATCTCAAACAACACGTCCGGGACAACCTGGCCAATTACAAGGTGCCCCGCGAGATCATCGTGCTCGATGAGCTGCCGCGCAGCAGCACCGGCAAGATCTCGCGACGTGATTTACATGGCCTGCTGGACTGAGTTCCCCGCCCCGAACGTGCAACCACGGCGAAAAACTCGTCGCAGTTACACACTCGCCGCAACTCGGGCTCAGGCCTGAGCCAACGCAGCTTCGATGACCGCCAGCTTCTCGGAAAGCCCTGCGGCACGCCGAATTTCGATGAGTTCATCGATGATGGCCTCGGTGACCTCATGCGGGTCGTCGACAGTGGCGCCGTCGGCCAGCACCGAGACATTGAGCTGGTCAACATAACTCCACACCGTGATGTTCAGGCCGCTGCCGGTGGTCAACGGGCCCACCGAATAGATCTCGGTGACCAATGCACCGCCGACCCGCCCATGTTCACGCGGACCCGGGACGTTGGAGATCGGCAGGTTGAGCACCTTGTTCTGCCCGTCGCGGCTAGCCAGCCAACGGAACAGCGATTCCGAGGGCCCCGGCGGAAAGTAGGCGGCCCACCGGCTGACCAGCTCCGGGCCGAGCAGCTGGTGGCTCTCCTTGGCGTCGACCGCGTAATCATGCGAGCGCCGTACCCGCTCCAGCGGATCATCGACGTCGGCGGGCAGCGCCACCATCATCCCGGTGAACAGGTTTCCCGAAACACGATCCGGTGAAAAGTCGAAGCTCACCGGCACCGACGCCAACAGCGGGTGGTCGGAGTCGCCGTCATAGCGCAGCCGCAGCTTGCGCAACGCCCCCGCCGACAGCCCCAACACCATGTCGTTGATCGTGACACCAAGGGCCTTGCCGGTCTCTTTGACATCGCTCAGCGCCAAGGTCGCCGTCGCGAATCTGCGCTCGGGCGTGAGCATGTGGTTCATGAAGCTCGGCGGCGGGGTGAAGGGCATCGTCAACTCCGGCGAAAGCTTGCGCGAGCTGCGGCGCACCCGGTTGATGCCCTGCGCGGTGTAGCCGATGGTCCCCGGGATCCGCGCGAGATGGCGCATGTGATCGGCGAACGCCGACCGCACCAGCGTCGCCGTCGATGGCGCCGGGTCCGGCGCATACCGAGTCTGGCCGGACTTTGGCCCGGGCGCGAGGTCCATGCCGCGCGCCAGCAGATTCGCCGCCGCCACCCCGTCAGCGAGCGCGTGATGGACCTTGCCGACCACCGCGATTCGGTTGTCGGCCAAGCCTTCGACGAAATACATCTCCCAGAGCGGGTAGTCGCGGTCCAGCGGAGTGCTGGCGATCTCGCCGATCGCCTCGTCCAGCTCACGACGACCGCCCGGCGCCGGCAACCGCCACGGCCGCACGTGATAGGTCAGGTCGACGTCGCAGTTCTCCCGCCACATCGGGTGGTGCAACTTGAGCGGAATGTCAACCAGCTGATAGCAAAACGGCTCCAGCTTGTAGAGCCGGCTGTGAATCACCCGGCGGAACGCGTCGATGTCGAAGTCTTGACGGTCGGCGTCCAGTTCGATCACCGCGACTTTGAGGGTGTGCATATGCACGTTCGGCGTTTCGCTGTAAAGCAGTACCGCGTCCCACCCGCTCAGCCGCTTCATGGGTGGGACCCTACAACTGTGGGGCGGCTAGATGACCTCTTTGGTCGCGATCATCCGGTTGCGATAAACCTGGCCCAAGAACAGCCCGACCGCGGTCGACGTCGCACCGGTGCGCGCCCCGTCGGTCATGTCAAATCCGTGGCCGGCACCCGGCAGCTCCACGTAGGTGACCAGCGAACGCGATATCGACCGAAGTCGCTCGACGAAGCTGCGCGCCTGAGCCACCGGGATCACCGTGTCGCTGCTGCCATGAATCACCAAGAACGGCGGTGCATCCGGATGTATCCGTGCGATCGGTGACGCGTCGCGGAACACCTCGGGGTGGCGGTCGATTCGACGCTTGACCACGACTCGCTCCAGGAAATCCACGAAGCGGTCCCGCTCGACGGTCGAGCGGTCCTCCCAGTCGTAGCGACCATAGATCCCCACCACCGCGTCCACGGAAGTGTCCGAACCCGGCGGCAGCTCGGTCTGCATCTCAGGATCATTGGCGGTCAATCCGGCCAGTGCCGACAAGTGTCCACCGGCCGAACAACCCGCTACCGCAATGAAATTGCGGTCACCGCCGAATTTGTCGACGTTAGCCCGGGCCCACGCGATGGCGCTTTTGACGTCGGTGATGTGGGACGGCCAGCGGTGGTGCGGAGAAACCCGGTATTGCACCGACAGGCAGATCCAGCCCATTTCGGCCAACTGCGACATCAGGGCATAGCCCTGCAGCTGGCGACCGCCGTGCACCCAGGCGCCGCCGGGCACGAAGATCAACACGGGCGCCGGCCGCACCGGCAGATCCTTGCGACGCCACACGTCCAGGAGTTGCACCGGGTGCTTGCCGTAGCGCACCGAGGTGCGGTGCAGGTAGCGACGGTGTTGC
This sequence comes from Mycobacterium sp., assembly GCF_036488105.1. Lineage (GTDB taxonomy): Bacteria > Actinomycetota > Actinomycetes > Mycobacteriales > Mycobacteriaceae > Mycobacterium. The sequence goes on from NZ_DASXHW010000010.1 coordinate 14,918, forward strand.
AGCGCGCGCCAGAAGGGTGGCTTGTCGTCGGGCGCCGGCCACTCGACATCGAGGTCCTTGCTCGAGACCACGCCGCGCAGCGCGGCGTCCAGCACCGATTGGGTCTGGTCGCGCTCGGCCTTGCGGGTCTCGCTGATGCCGGGAGTCAGCCATGACTTGGCCGACGCGGACAAGAACTCCGGCGCCATTCGGTAACCCCACAGGCCCATCGCGGTCACACCGCCCAGCGGCTCCAGATGCCTGCCGACCACGGGCAGCGAAGCCATCGCATCACTCAACGCCAGCATGTAGTCGCCGGGGCGGGCCCGCAGCAGCCACTTTGCCCGAGAAGTCATGCTCGGTCGGCGAAAGCCGGTCGCCGGTCGTTCCGTCATTTCGGGAGCGTACCCCGCAGAGTCTGCGCCAACATCGCAAACGCGACCGCTTCCTCAGTCACCAGCTGCGACGTGCCCGAAGCAGTCGCCCCCGTGCCAGCGGGCAGCACGGGGATGTCCGCCTCACCGGCCCCATGGACCCACGAGTCCGTAGTCACACCCAAATGACGTAAATCGGCGTACCGTCATGTATATCGGGCAGCTCAATCGAGCAAACATGCTCGACTAAAAAGGACAAGCTAATGGCTTCACCAACGACGTTCCGCTCGCCCTATGTCCTCCGTCTCGAACTGGTTAGGGACACCATCACTTCCAACACCAAACTCGGAGACAAGGCAGCCAGCGACCTCGCGGAACATGTTCTCGAGGCATTGAATTCGATTCCGGAGAAGATTCGCTGAACCAGCGGCGGTCCCGCATTTCTTGACCGCACGTTTTCCGATTCGTGTGCACATTTTATGAGTGATTGGTCAAGGTGGCGCATCACTTAACGATCCCCGCACGGGCGATTCGTCTGCGTGACTGAAGGTTTGAACCATGACAGTTACTGTGACACTACAAGACGGCGACACCGACAAATATATGCGCTTCGGTGACACCTACATCAAGCACGACGACGGCACGCTCGACGTCCTCCGCGACGGCGCAAAAGGGCCACACAGTTACGCCCCGGGTGCGTGGTCCGACGTGCAGGGCGACGAAAAGCAGTTGAACCGGCGGCGTTTCCAGGGCTGGTTCAGACGGGGAGCCCCGGTTTCCCCGCCGACTTAAGAGCCCCTGGGCGGCCGCACCCGGATCAGAGGTGATGATCGGCCGGCAGCCTTGTCGATCGCTCAGCCTCCTGCGTCGCGGTGAAATCTCAGAATGTCGGGAAGTGGCCGCCGCGGCGTGATCGGAGGTAACTCACCAAGCACACGGGCTTCGCCGACGCGGATCACAAGTTGCGGCATGGCAGCCCGCCCGGTCAAGGTGCCGATGAGGTGACGGCTGGACTGTAGCTCCGTGAGATGGCTCAGTGTGCATGTCGCCATGCCGGCCAACGTGCACTCCAACAGCACCGCGGACAGCGCTTCGCCGCACCGCAAGGCGTCATCGCGAGTGTCCTCGTCGGTGGACAGAACCAGCACTGTGGACTGGTCTTGTCCGGTGCCGACCGGCCGCTCGTTGTGAGCGCTAACCGGGAAGGTCCGTCCGACGTCGACCCGATCGCTTTCGGCTGCCGACAGCAGTGAACTGCGCGGAATCCCATCGGAATTCTCGAAATGACCAGTCCACCAGCTTAATTCGGTGTGATACGAGGAATCGTAGAGCCGCAGTGATTCGGTGAGTCGTGACGCCCTCGCCAGTTCCCAGCGCCTCTCCGCGGCTATCACGTCGAGATGAACTGCCCTGGCATCGACGGCGTTGCGCAGCAGAGGTTCGAAGGACGCCCAGTTCCTCGGTGCAGCGAAGGGAAGCCGGTCGGTGCGACGGCGCCCAATTGCGTTGGCTCGGTGGCGATGCTGATCGGTGACGCGGCCCATCGGGCTGAAATCAAGCGCTGCGAGATGACCGGGATTGTTTGGGTCGGGAAATCTGTCGACGTTGGCTGCCCACCCGGCTGCAGCCATCGCCACGCATAGATGGTCGAGGACGGCGCCGCAGCCGATATGGGCCTCGCGCCCCGACTTGTCGGTGGAGGGAAGAATTCGGCTGCGATCGACATAGAGGTCCAGCCCCACACCCTCGGCAACCCATTGCCAGGGCTGGCTATTGTGTAACGACGGGGCCCGGCACGCCAACTGCACTGCGGCCCTGAGTATGTCGACATCCACCAAGGTGTCCGGCATGATCGATCAACCTCCATTTCGTGCCTAAGTCAATTCAAGAACGCACCGGCGGGTGCCACCAGCGCGCAGTGCGTTGCCGCCAGAGCGATAACGATCCGCGGCGGCGGTCACGACGTTGGTCCGTATGCCGCAGGCCGGTGTAAACGATCGCCTCGTTGCCTGGCTGGCGGGAACTCCTCTGCGAGCACTGTCCGCGCGCCGATCGGTGGTGTCGAGTGCGGTGGATTCCAGATCCAGTTGCGGATTTCGGGCAGGTCTTGGCCGTGAGTGTTGATGTAGCGGGTGTGTTCGATGAGTTTGTCCGCCATCGCCTGCTTCAGGTAGTCGCCGATCGCGCCGAGCTGGGGCAGTCGGTCAATGACGTCTGCGACGAGATGGAAACGGTCCAAGCGGTTCTGCACGCGCATGTCGAAGGACGTGGTGATGGTCCCTTCTTCGTTGTAGCCGCGCACATGCAGATTTCGATTGGTTCTGCGATAGGTGAGTCGATGAATCAGACTCGGGTAGCCGTGGAAGGCGAAGATAATGTGTTTGTCGGTGGTGAATAGGGCGTCATAGTCGCGGTCGCTGAGCCCATGCGGGTGCTCGGTCGCCGACTGCAACCTCATCAGGTCCACCACATTGACCACCCGGATCTTCAACTCGGGCAAGTGTTCCCGAAGGATCGACACCGCAGCCAGCACTTCGAGGGTCGGAGTATCGCCGCAGCACGCCAGAACCACATCCGGTTCGACACCGCGGTCGTTTCCGGCCCATTCCCAGATGCCGATGCCCTCGGTGCAGTGGACCACCGCGTCGTCCATGTTCAGCCATTGCGGCATCGCACGCTTCCCAGCGACCACGACATTGACGTAATGACGGCTGCGCAGACAATGGTCGGCCACGGAGAGCAGGCAGTTGGCGTCCGGCGGCAGATAGATCCGCACCACGTCAGCTTTTTTGTTGACGACGTGGTCCAGGAAGCCGGGGTCTTGGTGGGTGAAACCGTTGTGGTCTTGCTGCCAAACATGCGAGGCGAGCAGATAATTCAGTGACGCGATATCACGGCGCCACGGCAGTTGCGCGGTGACCTTGAGCCACTTGGCATGCTGATTGAACATTGAGTCGACGATGTGGATGAACGCCTCGTAGCAGTTGAACAGCCCGTGCCGGCCGGTCAGCAGATAACCTTCGAGCCAGCCTTCGCTCTGGTGCTCGCTGAGCATCGAATCTAAGAGCCTGCCTGTGGGAGCCAGGAATTCGTCGTTCGCGGCGGTGCGGGCATCCCATTGCCGGTCGGTGACCTCGAAGACCGCGCCGAGCATGTTCGACAGGGTTTCGTCGGGGCCGAAGATCCGGAAGTTGCGCGCCTCGTCGTTCAACGCGACCACGTCGCGCAAAAAAGCGCCGAGCACGCGGGTGTCTTCGGCTTGCACAGCTCCGGGTGAGGCCACCGTCACCGCATGGGCGCGGAAGTCGGGCATCCGGAGGTCTCGCAGCAGTTGTCCGCCGTTGGTGTGCGGGTTGGCGCCCATCCGCTGTTGCCCGTTGGGGGCCAGCGCGGCCAGGTCGGGCAGCAGCCGCCCAGCCGCGTCGAACAGCTCGTCGGGTTGGTAGCTGCGCATCCAGCTCTCGAGTTGCTCGAGGTGCCCAGGATGCTGCTCATCGACGAGAAGCGGCACCTGATGTGCCCGAAAGGTGCCTTCGATCAGCCGGCCGTCGACTTCTTTCGGTCCGGTCCAGCCTTTGGGAGAGCGCAGCACGATCATCGGCCAGCGCGGGCGGGTCGTATCGCCAGTGCCTCGGGCGTTGTGCTGGATCGCGTGAATTCTGGCGACGACGGTGTCGAGGGCGGTGGCCATCAATTCGTGCATGGCTTCGGGATCATCACCTTCGACGTAGTGCGGGTCCCAGCCGCAGCCGCGCAGGAGTTGGTCCAGTTCCTCGTGTTCGATGCGGGCCAGCACGGTCGGGTTACTGATCTTGTAGCCGTTCAGATGCAGGATCGGCAGCACCGCGCCGTCACCGATCGGGCTGAGGAACTTGGTGGAATGCCAGGCCGTGGCCAGTGGTCCCGTCTCAGCCTCGCCGTCGCCGATCACGCACGCGACAATCAGGCCGGGGTTATCGAAGACAGCGCCGAACGCGTGACTCAGCGAGTAACCCAGTTCCCCGCCTTCGTGGATCGATCCCGGAGTAGTCGGTGCCACGTGGCTGGAAATGCCTCCGGGAAAAGAGAATTGGGTGAAGAGCTTCTTCAGGCCGGACTCGTCCCGGCTGATGTCGGGATAGATCTCGGTGTAGGAGCCCTCGAGGTAGGTGTTGGCGACCAGGGCCGGGCCACCATGACCGGGGCCGGCGACGTAGAACATGTCCAGGTCGTACTTCGTGATGACCCGGTTCAGGTGCACATAGATGAAGTTTTGACCCGGCGTCGTTCCCCAATGACCGACTACGAGTGGTTTTACATCCGATAGCCGGAGCGGTCGTTTGAGCAACGGGTTGTCATACAGATAGATCTGACCGACTGACAGATAATTCGCTGCCCGCCAGTAGGCGTTCATCTTGCGGAGCAGTTCAGGTTCGAGGGTTCGGGTCGTCATTGTGGTGGCCCTTCGGTCGGCTCGCAGCTACCCGGTTCGCGTTGACGGCTCGGCCCCATTCGCGGTGCTGACCGGTTGAAGTGGGGAAGCGGCGGCCGCACCTTCTCGGGCGAGGAAGGCGCCCAGCTCACCGATCGCACTCATGAGCGGCGCCGGGAACACGATGGTGGTGTTCTTCTCCACCCCGAGTTCGACAAGAGTTTGCAGGTTGCGCAGTTGCAAGGCCAACGGATGCGCCATCATCGTGTCCGACGCGTCACCCAATGCGGCCGCGGCCATTGACTCGCCCTCCGCCGCAATGATTTTGGCTCGCTTCTCACGCTCGGCCTCGGCTTGCCGAGCCATCGCGCGTTTCATGCTGTCGGGCAACTGGATGTCTTTGAGCTCGACCAGCGTCACTTCGACACCCCATTCGAGTGTTGCGATGTCGAGGATCTTTCGGATATCGGCGTTGATGGTGTCGGTCTCCGACAGCGCCTGGTCAAGGCTGTGCCGGCCGACAACCTTGCGCAGCGTGGTCTGCGCGATCTGATTGATCGCGGCGTGGACATTCTCGATCGCAATCACCGATTTCACCGCGTCGACAACTCGGAAGTAGGCGACCGCCGAAATGTCGACGCTGACGTTGTCGCGGGTGATGATGCCCTGGGACTGGATCGGCATCGTCACAATTCGCAGCGACACCTTCATCAGCCGATCGATGACCGGGATGATCACGGCCAGCCCGGGGTCCTTGACACCCACCACCTTGCCGAGGCGGAACAACACACCCTTCTCGTACTGCGTCACCACTCTGATCGAGAACGACAACACGATCAGGGCGACAATAACGAGCACCACGGCCAGGATGATCAAAGCCTTCATGACATGTCCTTCAACGATATTGAGGAATCTAGGGTTTCCGCCCTCAGCGACCAGGGAAGCGGTTCGGGCGTGCGGCAGCCGCCGTCGAGACCTGGGGCGGCAGCAGGTGAGTGGAGCGATGGGAAGCAAGCGAAGTGGCCACGCTGACCTGACGTGCATTTCATCACCGGCGTGTGAGGGCTCGGAGCCGATGCTCCTTGAGTTAAGCGGCGGACGGCCGAACTCATCCCGAACCAGCTGAGATTCTCAGCACTCTTGACACTACGCCCGTTTGGACTGCTCGTGCGCGACAGTGTGCTTCTACTACGCGGCTACCGGCGTAACATCATGCTGACAACCATCTCGTGACGGTTGCGCCATGCGGGTGCTGGGCTTCGGTGTCGATTCCCAGCTCCGCCAAGATTATTGAGCACAGGTATGACGGAGTTCACCGAGGACCCCGACGGCTTACCGTCGGGGTCGCTGAGCGCGCAGCAGGCTACGGCTGATGCCGCCGACTTGCGGGCCGGGATCGACGACCTGGCGGGCTTGGTGGCGGGCAGTCGGGGGTTGCCTGAGTTACTGGCTGAGGTGTCGACGTTCGCGGTGCACGCGATACCCGGCGCCGACGGCGCCGGGGTTACCTTGTTGCAGGTCGACCGGGTGGACAACATGGTTGAGGCGTTGGCGGCCAGCGCCCCGTTCGTCGCCGAGATCGACGAAATTCAGTACGTGACCCTCATGGAGGGGCCCTGCATCACCGCGGCACTGGAGCGGCGCACGGTGCGGTCTGGGTCGTTGGGTGGGGAGAAGATGTGGCCGCGGTTCGGTCCCCGAGTGGGCCGCTTGGGCGTGCACAGTGCGCTGTCGCTGCCGCTACTGCTGTCGGATCAGGTGATCGGCGCGATCAATGTCTACGCCCACGGCAAAGACGTCTTCGGTGAGCACGCCGCCGAACTGGGGGAACTGTTCGCCAAACCCGCTGCGGTGGCAGTGCATAACGCCCAGGTCCTTGCGCATGCGATGGCTTTGACCACCCAGTTGCAAAAGGCGCTGTCGACGCGTCCGGTGATCGATCAGGCGATCGGCCTGATCCGGGGGCGCAGCGGGCGCAGCGCCGAGGAGGCGTTCAATCAGCTGCGAACGATCAGCCAAACCGAACACCGCAAATTAGCTGAGGTGGCCCAACACATCGTCGATGAAGCGGTGCGCCGCGCCCGCGCCCGACACGACCCGATCTGAGCCCGAACCACAAGGTCGGCCGGCGGCCGAACGGTCGCTGCACGGTGCGACACGCGTAGGTTAGAGGGTGGGTAAACAGTCAACGCGACGGGTCCTGGCTTGCGTCGCGCGTTTCCCACCCTGCAGGCGACTTGCCTGTTCGGCACCGGCAGGCTCGATCCGCGCTCGGGTGCGCCCAGCGGAGCAATACGGTCATGAAGATCAGCGCGGCCCTGGCCGCCGATTTGGGCATCCTCACCGCCGCCCTGGATGAGCCCGCCGCCGATGTGCTGCACAGTCTGCATCGCTTGGGCGTCGACGCCCGTGCGGCGGTTCCCACCTTTCTCGGTCTGAGCGTGACCGTCGCGGGCGGTGATCCGCCGTTCACGTGCACTACCTTCGAGGAGGGCGCGGCCGACAATGTTCGAACCTCGCTTTGGCTAACGCTGCCAGCGGGTGTCGGTGAGGGCCGGGCAGGGCCGTCGGTTGCCCTCGTCTTCTTCGCGGCGAGGCCGGGAACATTTGTCGACCTCGCCGCGGACCTGGCGTGGCTAACCGGCCGTCCACCCAGCGACTTCGCGCTCGATCAGCACCTGAGCGTCCCCGCCGGGTCGGACGGCGGGGCATCTCTGCGAGCGGCGTCGGTCATCAACCAGGCCATCGGGGTGCTCATCGGCCGCGGCTGCACTCCGCGGCAAGCACATTCGAAATTGGACACTCAAGCTGATGGCGCGCGTACCGATCGATACACCACTGCGCAGTCCATCCTCGACACCCTGACCGCCGCGGACCCGGCCGATGCCGAGCGCCGATCACGAACCCAACACGGGCTGACAGCGTAAGCACGTAAAAACCGCGCTGCGCAGTGGCTCCCCGTGCTCGCGCCATATAGCGTCAGCGATGTTGAGCGGCCAATCCGGGACGAGGCCAGCCGTCGGTCGTTGTCCTCGATCGTGCGGATGACGTTCTCCGCCAACGCAATCTGTTCGACGAGCACGTCATGCCACATGAGAGCACCTTCGCCTCCGGCCTGAACGAGCTGAATTGTGCCAGCGGCCAAGCCAACCAGACCAGACTGGGAAATCGACCAGCGGTCTCTGCGTCGCCTGCCGCTACCCGTGTGGCCGACATCTCAGGTCACAACATCTGGCCCGAGGTACCCGACAGGTGTACCGTTGTTGTTGCTGAGCCATTCAGCCAGTCTGGAAAGAGTTTGGCTGTACGCTGCCGAACTTGATGAGCATTTGCTCGCGCCGCACCTTCCGAATCCATCCTTTGCGGTCAGGAACGCATGCTGCCCGGAATAACCGGCTGCTCGACGAAAGACGCGCCGATCGGGCTGGGCACACCGAATCGCTTGAGCACCAATCTAAATGATGTTCTCCGACCCTGACCCCACCATCCTCCCCCCACATATCCACCGAAACTAGGTACACGTCATGATCGGCATCGGAATTCTCCTCATCGTCCTCGGGCTCCTCCTCCCTGCCCTCCTTCCTGCCTTCGCCTACGCCCATCTTTGCTTGGTCATCGGGGTCATCCTCCTCGTCGTTGGCCTGGCACTGATGCTGATGGGACGGATGGGACACGCCGTCGGCGGACGCCGCCACTACTACTGACCGGCCCGATGCACTCCCCGGCTCGGCTAGCAGCGGCTGGCCGAGCCGGGTGATACGAACCCGAAAGAAAGGCGGATAACGATGGCAATCACCGACGTTCGGGCCTTCACCCACCTGACCGACGCCGACATCGACAACCTGGCCGTTGAACTGGATGCGATCAGACTGGATATCGAGGATTCCCTTGGCGAGCGCGACGCACGCTATATCCGCCGCACCATTGCCACGCAACGAGCTCTGGATCTCACGGGCCGGCTCATGCTGGCCGGTAGCTCGAAACGCTCGGCATGGTGGGCGGGAACGGTGACGTTAGGTCTGGCCAAGATCATCGAGAACATGGAGATCGGCCACAATGTCATGCACGGCCAGTGGGACTGGATGAACGATCCCGAGATCCACTCCTCGACATGGGAGTGGGACATGAGTGGGGTGTCGAAACACTGGAGAGCTACCCATAACTTTCAGCACCACAAGTACACCAACATCCTCGGTATGGACGACGACGTGGGTTACAGCACCCTGCGGGTGACCCGTGACCAGCCCTGGAAGGTCTACAACCTCGGCAACCTGCTCTTCAACACCATCCTCGCGCTCGGTTTTGAGTGGGGAATTGGCTTGCAGCCCATCGAATTCGGCAAACTCCTCGAAGAGGGCCCGGGCCGCGAAACAACCCTGCGGCAGATCCGCGAATTCTCCACCAAAGCCGGACGGCAACTGATCAAGGACTACGTCGCGTTCCCGGCGTTGACCTCGGTGTCGCCGAAGGCGACCTTCACATCGACGCTGAAGGCCAACATCGTGGCCAACGTGATCCGCAACATCTGGACCGACGCTGTGATCTTCTGTGGGCACTTCCCCGATGGCGCTGAGAAGTTCGCCAAGACCGACATGGCGGGCGAGTCCAAGGGGCAGTGGTATTTGCGCCAGATGCTGGGCAGTGCCAACTTCGACGCCGGTCCGGCGATGCGTTTCATGAGCGGCAACCTGTGCTACCAGATCGAGCATCACCTATATCCCGACATACCGAGCAATCGGCTACACGAGATCTCGCTTCGCGTGCAAGAGGTGTGCGACAAGTACGACTTGCCTTACACCACGGGCTCATTTCTGGGGCAGTACGCCAAGACGTGGCGCACCATCGCCAAACTGTCGCTGCCGGACCGCTACTTGCGCGATACCGCCGACAACGCTCCGGAGACCCGCAGCGAGCGGATGTTCACCGAACTTCAGCCCGGCTTCACCGGTACCGACCTGGTGACAGGACGCCGCCGCGGACTCAAGACGGCGATTGCGGCGGTCCGCCAATGGCACCGCGAACAGCACAGATGAGTGTGCTACTGGCCAGTAACCTACGGGACCGTAGGTTAAGTTATAGTCGGCTACCAGGGCATGCCAGAACACTGTTGGACGGAGACCAGTTCAGGTGACCGAGATGAGCTATCTCGAATTGCACGGTGAGCGTATTGCCTATCGGGACGCAGGATCCGGCGAGGCGCTGCTGTTGATTCATGGGATGGCGGGAAGCTCAGCGACCTGGCGCGCGGTCATCCCCGAGTTGGCGAAAAGGTATCGAGTGGTCGCACCGGACCTGCTTGGGCACGGTGAATCGGCCAAGCCGCGCGGTGACTATTCGCTGGGTGCGTTCGCGGCGTGGCTGCGTGATCTGCTCGATGAGTTAGGTATCAGCCAGGCCACAGTGGTCGGTCAATCACTCGGTGGCGGTGTCGCCATGCAGTTCACCTATCAACATCGCGACTACTGCCAGCGCCTGGTTCTGATCAGCAGCGGTGGCCTCGGCCCCGACCTCAACTGGATATTGCGCATCCTCTCGGCACCCGGAGCCGAGTTGGTGCTGCCGGTGGTTGCTCCGCAGCCGGTGTTGAACCTCGGCAACAAGCTGGGGTCGTGGCTCACGTCGGCCGGAATCAAGTCACCGCGCGCCGGCGAGATGTGGAGCGCCTATTGCTCGTTGTCGGATCGGCCGACTCGCCAAGCATTCCTACGTACGTTGCGCTCGGTGGTGGACTACCGCGGCCAGGCGGTCAGCGCGCTCGGCAAGATCCATGTCAGTTATGGATTACCAACCTTGCTGATCTGGGGTGAGCAGGACCGGATCATTCCTGTCGCCCACGGCTACGCCGCTCACGAGGCCGTGCCGGGTAGTCGACTCGAAGTGCTCGCCGGCGTCGGGCACTTCCCTCATGTCGAATCCCCGACAGCCGTGGTCGACATCCTTAACGACTTCATCACCACCACAGGGCGGGATGCCGATCTGACGAATCAAAAACCCTAACCAGAACTCAACGAGGCCTGTTGCTTGCCACAACAATTCGCGCACGCACCGACGCTATCGCCGCCGCGCTTCGTTTCGCTTGGACTGAGCATCTGCCCACCCACTCCCAAGGCTGCAGACCTCGCATCCACGTTCGTTGTAGTCGCATCCAAAGGCCCAATCCCCAGGCGTTGACAATCGCTCCCGCGGGGTGAAACCTCAACTGAGTTGAGACTTTCAACCAGTTCGGGATGGGTCAGCCGTCCGCCGCTGACTTCGGAGAGCATTAGCTCACGCCGAACAGACCGGTGACAACCGCACGGCGGGGATCACCATGAATGCTGTTCCTACTCCATCTATGCCGCGGGCCGACGGCTTTCTTTCCCGCTCATGGGAGAGTCACACCACACGATTAGCCTATTGTCGGCTGAGATCATCGGTAGCCGTCATCAGCGCCCACGGGCACATCGATGCATCCAACGCTGACACTCTGACCGAGTACACCCTGGGCCATCTAATGCGTTGTCGCGGACTGATCCTCGATCTGCGCGACCTGGATTTCTTTGGAACCGAGGGTTTCTCGGCGCTGCATCGGGTCTCCGTCTGCTGCGCGGACCCCGGCATAGGCTGGGCGGTAGTACCCAGCGAAGCAGTCTCCCGGGTGCTGCGGATCGGCGACCCGCAAGGTTTGCTACCCGCCGCAAGCACCGTCGAGGCAGCGATGGCGATCATCCAGGGCCAACCTTACCGTCCACCACGCCCATCGCGGGCCACTGAGATCCCGGACAATCCTCGAGCCGCCCACGCGCGGTGTGCTTAGCCAGACCACTCGGGCTGGCCGCTGAACGGCCCGGCTAGAGGCGCAGCGACTCCAGGGGGCTAGACGGGTGCCGGCATGCCAACGGCGGTGGCCCCTTGTCGATAGTGGCCATCGGCGTGATCGTGGTACCAGGTCGATTCGCCGGGCGTCGGCAGCCCAGCCGCTCGCAGTGTGATCGACAGTGGACGGTAAGAGGGTGTCAGCGGTATCCGGTCAACGATATGGACGATGGCGGGACGCTGGCCGCGAGGAAGGCTACTCAACGCGCTGGTCAGGCTGGCCGCGGTGAGGTTGCCGCCCTTGCCGAGCGTCACCGCTGCGACCGCGACGTCGTGCGCGTCGGTCGCATCGGTCGCGTCGGTCGCGACGGGATAGACCACGGCCAGGTCGATCACGGTGATGTCGCCGAGGGCATCGCAAATCGGCTGGCAGAAGACCGGCCCGCGCGCCGACTGGATCACGGTGTTCCTATTGTCGACAAACCAATAGTCGCCGTCGCTGTCGCGACGGAACAGGTGGTCTGTGGTGATCCAGGTATCTCCCTCGGCAAAAACCCCGCGCATCGACACGCGCGCGGCGTCAAGTCCGGGGCGCGACTTCGCCAGCAGCACGCCCACCTCGTCGTCCGCGCAGGGGCACACGAAACCATGCTCATCTTCGATGAACCGGCCGGTCGTGACGTCATATCCGCCGAGGCGAATCTCGGTGCTGCCGGGCAGCGGTCGGCCCTTGGCCCCGGTCTTCGTCCCCGCTACGTTTGCCAGCACCGCATCCCCCTCGGTGGATGCATAGAATTCCAGCACTCGTGCCGGGGCGAATCGCTCGGTGACCTTGTGCCACAGCCCGACAGGCATTCCGGCTCCGATGAACAGGCGGATCGGATGATGCTCCTGAAGCTCGGGCGACGTCGCCTCCACCAGTTCGCTCAGCATGGCCCAGGTGTAGGACACCACCGTGACGCCGTAACGGTGGACCTCGTCGGCGAACTCGGTTGGATGGACGCCCCGGGTCAAGGCGATGCGCGACCCGCCGGCGACCGCGCCGCCGAGGCTGACCATCAGGCCCGACGGATGGTGCAGCGGGGTCAGGCAATAGATCGTGTCGCCGCTGCCGAGCGCGGCGGCTGTGGCCGTGCCATAGGCCGACAGCGCCCACCGATGATTGGTGACCTCCTTGATCACTCGGCGTCCGCCCGTCGTGCTGAAGAACACGAAGGCGAGATCACTCGCCCGGCCCGGGTTCGGGCGATACCACTGCGGTAGCCGCTCACCGGACAGACTGAGGCGGTCTAGCTCTACGATCCGGTCTGACTCCGTATGACCGAGGTCTGCGGTGCGGGGGCCCTGACCGAGGATCAGCACCCTGGCGCCGGTCGCAGCGGCCGCTGCCGAATGGTGGGGATCGGTGACGATGTCGGCCACCTCGCACAGGTGGACGGCCGCGGGGAGGTCGTCGTCCGGGGGTAGCAACACCGCCACAGCCCCGAGCCGCGACAATGCCGCGATCGCGACCACGGCACTGGGGCTGGTATCCATCAACACACCGATGCGGGCTCCCTGCCGGATACCAACGGCGATGAGGACGCGCACCACTTCGTCGATGCGGTGATCCACCGCCGCGTTGGTGTGGACCCGATCATCGAATAGGAAGCATTCCCCCTCGGGCGCTCTGTTCGCCTGTTCGGCCATCAACCCGCCCAACGACACCTTGGTGTGGGGTTGCAGTCCGCCGAGGCGGGCGAGCCGGGGAAGGGTACGCACGGCCTCTCCGGCGATCTCCCTGCCACTGCGCGCCGCCCACACCGCGGCTTCGGCCAACCCCAGGCCTACGCCGATGCCCACTTCGGCCAGCGCACTCGCCGAGTGCGCGATACGCGACGACAGACCGGCAGCACCATCGATCACGACGCCTGCGTCGGCCGCCATCGCATGCACATCCTGCGGCCTGGGCCCTCGACCTTCTTGCCATAGCACCCATTTGCCGACATTGGGCCACGTGTGCGTGGCGGCGGTCGATCCGACCACGAGCCCGAAGTGACCCGCCCGCATTAAGACTTCGGACACCTCGGCGCGGGGGGCGGCCCGCCCGATTGCTCGAACAGCCGCGGGTTGGCCGATGTCATCGACCTCCCCGATGAACGCAAGGATCGGACAAGTGATTTCCGCAAGCGTTATCAGCGTGCCGTCGATCGCGGCGCCGCCGGCCATCATGCGGTTGTGGACCACGAACTGCCGTAACAGTTCGGCGACCGCGGGGCCCGACCATGCCACCCAGCCCTCCACCTCGAGGAAGCGGCGTTGTTGTTCCCTGGGCAGCAACGCCTCTCGGTCATGGAGTTGCCGCAGAAAGTCCCACCTCGCCTGGACCGTCTTGATCGGGTCCAGAAGCTGAAACCCGGTGCGGGCCATCCATCCGGACACCGAGAGACGGTTGAAGACGTGGTCGGCGACCAGCTGCGCGCCGCGCCCCGCCAAGACCGCGGGTATTCCGAACGGCAGACCGCTGAGTGAATCGACGGCGGCGCCGAAGGTGATCACGCTGGCCAGGCCCTCGGACCGTCGGTAGGCCGCGGTCTGATAGCAGAACATGCCACCCTGCGAATACCCCGCCAAATGCACCTTGTGGCCGGTGTGTGCCAGGACTGAATCGATGACCCTGCTCAGCGCGACAACGTGGTCGCTCAATGTGCGTTCGAGCCCATCGGTTTCCAGGTCTGGTGAGCCGAAGTCAACCACCCACGGGTCCACCCCGAGATCATGCAGGACTCCGACCGCGCCCTGGTCCCTGGTGACGTCAAACACGTTGGCCGACATCATCATTGGCGGTACCAGTATTACCGTTGGCCGTGACGGATCATTCGCACTGTCGGGGAAGTACCGTCGCAACCGGTACATGTCGCACCGCTCCACAGTCTGGAAGGGCGACGGACGGGATCCGGTCTGAAGGCCACCGAATCGCAGCACCTCGACACCGTTCTGCAAGGTCGCGACCACCCGGTTCGCGGAACCCGCAATCAAGCTGCTACCCCATGTCATCGACACCACACGTCGCACCGACACTCCCGGCGATCATGCATGGGTTGACGTCACTCAGTCCACACTACGCGCAGCGACTGTGCCGCAGCGAAGAGCCAAGATTTCGGACGCACTTGAGTTTTCGCGTTAAAGGCGGAGCCCGGGACATGGCGCCGGACGACGTTGCGATACTGGACCGATGCCGAGCACCGATTTCCACCCCGACCTTCGCAGAATCGCCCGCCTGGCCCCACGATCGCTCGTCGGCCCGCGGACGCTGCGGGTGATCCGCAGGCTGTCCTCGGTCATGCCACGCGGCAAAAACCCCGATGGCGTCGAGGCGCTCATCCTGCGCTCCGGTGTCGGGGTGCGACTGCACCGCCCGGCCGGCGTCAGCCAACCCGGCGCAGCGTTGCTGTGGATTCACGGCGGTGGCTACGTCATCGGCACCGCACAGCAGGACGATGCGGTGTGCCGGCGGTTCGCCCGCGAGCTGGGCATCACCGTGGCGGCGGTGGACTATCGGTTGGCCCCCGAGCATCCGTACCCCACCCCTCTCGAGGACTGCTACGCGGCGCTGACCTGGCTGGCTGCGCTGCCCGCCGTCGACCCGGCTCGGGTGGCGATCGGCGGGGCCAGCGCCGGAGGTGGGTTGGCCGCGGCATTGGCGCTGCTGGCACGTGACCGCGGGGAGGTGACGCCGACCCTGCAGCTGCTGGCCTACCCGATGCTCGACGACCGAAGTGGCTCCGGGCCGAACAAGCCGGGTTACCGGCTGTGGGGCCCGAAGAGCAATCGCTTCGGCTGGGCGGCCTACCTCGGCAACGCCGACCCGCAGGTTGCGGTTCCGGCGCGACGCGACGACCTGAGCGGACTGCCCCCGGCGTGGATCGGTGTCGGCACCCACGACCTGTTCCACGACGAAAATCTTGCCTACGCCGAGCGTCTCACCGCTGCCGGCGTCCCGTGCCAGGTCGAGGTGGTCCCCGGGGCATTTCACGGCTTCGACCTGGTAGTGCCGAAAGCCTCTGTGTCACAGTCGTTTTTCGCCAACGAGTGTGCGAGCCTGCGATCCGCGCTGGCCGCGACGAGTTGATGCCTACCGGCGCACCATTCTTGGTGAGCGACGAACAGCGGGCGCTACGCAGCGCGGTCGCCGACCTCATGGCGCGTCACTCCAGCGAGGCGCAGGTGCGGACACAGATGGCCACCGAT
>NZ_DASXHW010000434.1:0-7655 GCF_036488105.1 Mycobacterium sp.
GAAGGCAAAACCCACACCCAGGCCCTCTTGGCGCTGGCCCGCCGACGCCTCAACGTCCTTTGGGCCATGATGCGCGACCACACGACCTATCAACCCATCACACCTAACGCTGCGGCGGCTTGACAACGTCATTGAGAATCCTCCTTATCCGGTTTCGGTGGCGGCCTTCGCGACCGCAGTGGTCGCCTTGCCGTCGGTCAGATGCACGGCGTGGATGCCGGGTTTGGTCGACAGCTTGGCGACCAGGTCGTCGAGTCCGGCCTCGTCGACGTTCCAGTGCTGCACGTCGTCCGGCGACTCCTGTAGCTTCGCGATGACTTTGTCGAGCGGGACCGGGCCTTTGGTGCGCGCGGGTGCGGTGACCTTGGCCCGGACGCCCGTCGAGCTGACGACGCGGGAGGCCGGGCTGCCCAGCGCGCCTCCGGCGGCGCTGCCCAGGGTGGCCTGGTTGAGCGCGCTCAGCGGAAGATCCATTGTGGGAGCTGCTGTCGCGGCAAAAGTGCTGTCCGGCAACGACGTAGCGGCGAGCCGGATCGCCGGGGTGGCGCCGGCCCAGCTGGGTGGCACCGACAATTTGCCGACCGTCTGCGCGCTGCCCAGCGCCGCCGTCGCCGCATGTGCTCCCAGACCCGCGGCGTGCCCGGGCGAGGACAGTCCAGCGTGCAGTGAACCCAGACCGATCCCGTGGCTCCAGGGCTGGTAGATGAAGAAGTTCTTCCACTGCGAGATGCCCATACCGGTTGTGCTATTGGCCACGTTGGTCCAGGTGGCCTGGCTGCCGGCGCCTGAGATGAACGAGTACATGTTGGTCCACGTCGTGGCCAGCGTCGATCCCCCGGGGATGGAACCAAGTGCGTTGGTAAAGAACTTCGTATAGTCGCCGTTCAAGGTGGTGACTTGGTTGAGGAAGTTAGTGGCCGTGGCCTCAGCCTGTTCCAGGATCGATTCCAGATCGGTCGGCGTCGCGGCCGCACTGGCAGCGGTGGTCGCCGCCGCCTGGGTGGCCTGACCGCTGCTGTTCGTAGTCTGTGGCGCCTCGGTGAACGAGCCCAACCCGGTGGTGGCCGATTGCGATGATGCGGAGTACCCGGTGATGGCGGCGACGTCCTGGGCCCAGAACTGGGCGTACTCGGCCTCGACGGCCGCGATCGCCGCGTTGTACTGACCGAAGATGTTCGCCTGCAGCAGCGACAGCAGCTGAGTGCGATTGGCCGCGATCGCGGCCGGCGGGACGGTGGCCGCCAACGCGGTCTCGTAGGCACTGGCCGCGGCCCGGGCCTGACTTGCAGTCTGTTCGGCCTGGCCTGCCGTCGTCGACAGCCACGACACGTACGGCGCGGCGGCAGCGGCGGCGGCCTCCGACGAAGGGCCTGTCCAGTCGCCGCTGATGAGTCCGGTGATCACCGACTGGAAGTTGGCGGCCGTTGACTGCAACTCGCTGGAGAGACCATCCCAGGCCGCCGCGGCGGCCTGCAACGACTCAGATCCCGGGCCCGCGTAGATCTTGGCGGAGATGAGCTCCGGTGGTTGCGCTGCGAAATCGAAAACCATTGCTGCCTCTCCTTATTCCGCGCTCGGCGGGATCACGATGATGGTGGCAGTGGTGGCGATCTCGTCGGCCGCCACCGCGCCAGGCACGCGGTAACCCTGACCCACCGCGGCGCGAGTGGCGGTGCCGCCGATCGCACGGCCGGCCAGGCTCGACAGCGCCGTCTGGCCGAACATTCCGGGCTGAGCCAGGCCCATCTCGGGAGCGGCGTCGACCGCGGACGCTTCCATCTCGGCGGCAACCGTCCGGACTGCGGGTGTCGCCGCCGCCCAGTTCTGCGGCACCGAGAGCGAACCGATGGTGCCGGCCCGGCCGACCGACGCCAACGCTCCGACATTTCCACCGCCGCCGTACGAGCCGCTCAGCAGCCCGCTGTGCAACAGCGGCGACAGCGCCCCGGTGACGGGCGACGGGTGGAGCAGCGGGCCGATGCCCTGGATTCCCGTGCCGAGGCTTGGGATAGAGATGGAGACCTGCCACCAGTTCTTCAGCAGGCTGCCGAACCCAAGGGGAGTCCACGGCCCGGCCGCGTAGGTGCTCAGGGTGTTGGCGCCCGTGGTCAAGAACTGGTTGAACAGCGTGATGCCGTTCGTCACCGACGGAGGCAAGCCCAAGCTCGCCACCAGCTGCGCCAGGGTTGTGCTCGTTTGCGGTAGCAGTGATGTGAGCTGGGTATTAAGCGTTCCCAGCTCGGTGCCGAAGTTTGTCAGTTCGGTGTTCAGCTGAGTCAGGAACGCGGAGAGGCTGTCGGTGGTCGAATCGGCGGTCGACGCGGCAGCCGACTGGGCCGTTGATGCCGCCTGAGTGGCCTGCCCGCTGTCGTTGGTGGTCGCCGGGGCTGGGGTGAACGGGGTCAGCTGACTTGCCGTCGTCGCGGCTCCGGCGTAGCCGTACATCGCGCCCGCGTCCTGGGCCCAGAACTCGGCGTAGGTCGCCTCGGTCGCGGCGATCGCCGGGGTGTTCTGGCCCAGGAAGTTGGTTGCGACCAGGGCGGCCAGCAGTGCCCGATTGGCCTCGATCAACGGCGGAGGGATGCTGGCAGCGAAGGCGGTCTCGTAGGCCGCCGCAGCCGCCTGAGCTTGGGATGCCGTCTGCTCGGCCTGCGCGGCGGTGTTGGTCAGCCACTCGGTGTAGGGCGCCGCCGCACTGGCTGCAGCCTCCGAAGACGGTCCCTGCCAGCTGCTGGTCAGCTCGCCGATCGTGGATCCATACGACGCCGCCGTGGTCTGCAGCTCACTCGCTAACGCGTCCCAGGCCGTCGCGGCGGCCAAAAGTGGCGCCGAGCCCGGTCCGGCGTAGATCCGGCCGGAGTTGATTTCCGGCGGTAGCGCTCCAAAGTCGAAAACCATCCGTATCCCTCGCTCCGGCTGTGTGGTCCCCAATGCCCAGCGTTTGTCCAGCGCTGAGCGGCGGCCAAAAGCTTTCAGGGACGCCCCTTCAGCACCGGCAACTAAGTGTGAATTGCCTGGCAGCTGCCTGAATTTCCCTGCACTGGAGATTAGCCAGCCTTCGCGAAACCAGCGCCGGTCGACGCCGCGATGGCGTCACTCTGGAGGCGCCGCGACCGCTGCCTGGCGGGTCGATGAGCGCGACGCCGAAACTGCGGTCTACCTGGCAAAATTACCCGGTGGGAGATGGTCGTGAAGCCCGTCGCGTTCGGTGAACGATCGGTGACTACGAATAAAAATCTGCGTATCCAAAATTCCGGAGCGGCACGTTCATAGCGCCGAGAAGCGTGGCGTCCGCCGGCGATTATGCGCGAGGAGATTCTTACCGGCAGCTGTCGGGGTCGGCGGACCCCGTACGTCCTGGATCGATCGGCGTTTCAGCACGCCGCAGCGGGTTTTGGCGGCGATACCGACCCGGCCATCGGCAGGCTTTACCTGCAGATACAGCATCCGGAGCCGGCGCCGTCGTACGCTTGGTGAGTCGAGTCAGACCTAAAATCGACGCACAAGCCAATAGTCAGTCACTCCGCGCCCAGCTGCGGAGCTCGACCTGAGGAGACATGCACATGTCATTCGTCACCACTCAGCCCGAAGCCCTGAATTCGGCCGCAACCGCTCTGGGCGGGATCGGCTCATCGTTCAGCGCGCAGAACGCGGCCGCGGCGGCGCCGACCACCGGTGTGGTTCCCGCCGCCGCTGACGAGGTGTCGGCCCTGACCGCCGCACAGTTCGCCGCGCACGCGCAGCTGTATCAGGCCGTCGCCGCACAGGCCGCCGCGATCCACGAGCAGTTCGTGAACACGCTGGGCACCAGCGCCGGGTCGTATGCAGCCACCGAAGCCGCCAACGCCGCATCCGCGGGCTAACCAACGACTCTCTGTCGGCCGGGCACCGTGGTGGTGTCCGGCCGACATTTTTCTGTCCACGTAGGCTCCACGGTTGAAGGGTGTGAAGCGACCACAAAGGACAGGTAGGAAGACAAGTGGCGGAACCCATCTCGGCCGCGACGGCCGCCCTGAGCGAAGCCGAACGTCTGGTCCATGCCGGCGATATCCCGGCGGCGGTAGAGGTCCTCGAGGGCATCGTCGACCATGAGCCGACTCTTGCCGTGTTGTACATGCTCGCGTCGACCTGTCTGGAACTCGGCCAACACGACAAAGCGCTTCGTTACGCCTCCGCCGCGGCAGAAAAAGATCCCGCTTCTGCGCCGGCCAGAGATGCCCTAGCGAAAGTGCATGTGGCCGTGGAGGATTACGCCTCCGCGTTGTCGGACTTCGAAGCTGTTGTCACGCTCAGCCGCGAACAGCGTGAGGCGCCGCCCGACCAGTTCGCAATTCCAGCGCATTTCGCCTTGCACAACGTCGAACAACTCGACCACATCCTCACCAGCAATCGCGCTGAGCAAGCGTCCTCCGGTGCTCTGGTTGGTGGACTTCTGGGGCTGGGTCGCGGGCTGGTGGACGTCATTGAGGGAGCGAACGGCGAAGCACCGTGGATATCAGTCAACCGGATGAGCGGCAACATGCTCGCCGACCCGCCGTTCGTAAAGGTCCCGGAGCAGCGGCTGCCGGGGTACGTGAACCTCAGCGTCGACTATGGGGCGATTCAACAAGCCGTCGTGGCCGGTCAGAGCGTGCAGGTCATCGATGACTTCTTGACCCCAGAAGCCCTAGAACAAGTGCGAAAGTTCTGCCTGGAATCGACAGTGTGGCGGCACCCGTATCAGTTCGGCTATGTGGGCGCCTTTCCGCAGGACGGATTCGCCAGCGTCTCACTGTTTGCCATCGCAGAAGAGTTTTCAGCGGCACTGGGTAAGGCATTCGAGGAATATCAATTAGCCCAATGGTGGGCCTTCGTGTACGACACCAAACTGCCTGGAACCGACATTCACGGTGACGACGCCGACTTCTCGTTGAACTTCTGGATCACCCCCGATTCCGCGAACCTCGACCCGGACCGGGGTGGGCTTGTCATTTGGGACAAAAAGGCACCGAGCGACTGGAGTTACGGCGACTACAACTCCGGAGGTGAACGGGTCAGGCAGTTCCTCGAGGACGAGAAGGCCGAATCGAGCGTCATTCCCTACCGGGAAAACCGGGCGGTGCTCTTCGAGGGACACCTGTTCCACAAAACGGACGACTTCACCTTCGCGCCCGGATTCGAAAATCGGCGACGCAGCGTGACCCTTTTGTTTCGCCGCCGCAAGCACTAGCGGCGGTCGCAGCCGGTCTTCGTGTAACCCGAGACGCTATGGACCACTGACAGGCAAAATCATCAGCGGAGCCACGCTCTCGACAGGCAGGCGATATGTGACGGCACACGGCGATCCCGTCGGCCCGCGACCCTTGCGGTTGGTGTCCGGCGACGGTTACCCGGACTGGGAGGCGGTCTACCAAGACAACGCCACCTGGGTGTATCGCACCATCTATGCGCGAGTCGGCAACCGGGCCGACGCCGAGGATCTCACCGCCGAGGTCTTCCTGGCGGCGTTGCGGCCGCTGCGGCTGACCGCCAGCGTCGGTGAGGTTCGCAGCTACCTACGGGCCACCGCCCGAACAGTATTGGCCGCACACTGGCGCGAGACCCTGGGGCGCGAGATCACCTCGATCGACGACATCGAGCAGCCGCCCGAGAGTGAGCAGGCGATCAGCAATGCGCCGCAACGGGTGGCCGGCGTACTCGAGCAGTTGCCGGACAACTATCGGCGGATCTTGGAACTACGTTTCCTGCAAGGGCGTTCGATCAAGGAGTCGGCCGCCGAACTCGGGGTTACTGTCGCCAACGCAAAGGTGCTTCAGCATCGGGCATTGCGGCTGGCCGCACAGGTCAACGAAAAGGGCGAATCATGAATGCGCGTGCGTTACGCAGGTACATCGACGACCTGCTGCGTGGCCGACGTCCAAAGCCGTTCCGGCCCGACGACTTCGAAGCCGCGCAAATTCGGACGGCCATCGAACTGCAGGCGGCGCGGCTGGGCAGTGATGCTCCGCGACAGGAGTTCCTCACCGATCTGCATCGTCGTCTCGCTGCGCAACAGGCAGGTACCGGTCAGCCGGTGTCAAAGTTGACAGCGACCCGCCGGAACGTCATCGTCGGCACATCGGCCGCCGCGGCAGCCGCGGTGGCGGCGGTATCTATCGATCGCGCGTTGATCGATAGTGCCCAGGTTGCCGACGACGGTAACAGCGGGCCCCGTGAGCTCACACCGACGACCGGGCGCTGGATGCAGGTCGCGGCCAGCGCAGACGTGACCGACGGTGTCATGCGGCCCTTCGATGTCGGCTCAGTCATCGGGTTCGTTCGTCGTGTCGACGGCAAGGCCGAAGCCGTCTCGGGGGTATGCACGCACCAGGGTTGCCGACTGTGGTTCGACGCGCCCGACGACCGGCTGCGCTGCCCGTGCCATTCGACGTCGTTCACGCCCGCTGGCCAGGTGCTGACGCATCAATTGCCGATAGTTCCGAAACCGTTGCCCACGTTGATGGTTCGAGAACAAAACGGCGCCATCGAGGTGTTCGTTCCGGCACCGCCGAGCAAGCCGGCCTAGCGAGGTGTAACCCACCGCCCTATCTATTGGCGACGTGTACTTTTTCGCCGAAGATGGAGGTGTATCGCTATGCCCGGACGACCTCGGGGCGTGCGTGTTGTGTTGCTGGGCCTGATGGTGGTGGCCGGATGCTCGTCGCCGCAGTCGGCGACCTCGCCGTCGGTGACCTTCGGATCGGCGGCGACCACTCCTGGAATGCCGGGTATGAGCGGTATGCCGGCGATGCCGAACATGCCGGCGGGCACCAGCGCCGCGACGACGGGACCGGCCGCTCCGGTGGCGGGTGATGCCGTCAGCATCGACAACTTCGCTTTCGCCCCCGCGACGCTGACCGTCCACGCGGGTAGCACGGTGACGTGGACCAACCGAGACGAGGAACCGCACACGGTCGTCGCCAACGACGGGTCGTTCCATTCACCTGGAATGGGTTCGCAGGCAACGTTTTCCTACACCTTTGCCAAGCCTGGCAAGTTCGACTATGTCTGCTCGATCCACCCGTATATGCACGCCACCGTGGTGGTGACGCAATGAACGACGCGCCACACACGATGAACCGGCGCCAACTGATCCGGCACAGCGCATGGTTCGGTGCGGCAGTCGGACTGGCAGTGGCGGGCGGCGAAGTCATCTCCCACGTTGCCGGCACCGCCGATGCCGCACGCATTCCGGGTCGGCCTACCCTGCGATTCGCTCAAGTCAGCGACAGCCACATCGGATTTCTTGGAAAAGCCAATTCCAATGTCGCGGGCTCCTTCAACCAGGCGATCGATCGGATCAACAACCTCGGTTACACACCGAATTTCGTTATCCACACCGGCGACCTGACCCATCTGGCCACACCTGGCCAGTTCGATCAGGTCAAGCAAATGATGACCGGGCTGCGCACGCCGCACGTGTTCACCGTTCCCGGTGAGCACGACTCGATCGACGACGGGGGACAGAAGTACCGCAGCGCGTTCGGCGCCGGAGCCCGCGGCGACGGTTGGTACAGCTTCGACATCGCTGGTGTGCATGTGATCGCCTTGGTCAACACGTTGAACCTGAAAAAGCTTCGGCACCTTGGTGTTGACCAACTCGAATTCGTCGAAAAAGACGTGGCGGCGCTGCCCAG
>NZ_DASXHW010000030.1:0-16040 GCF_036488105.1 Mycobacterium sp.
CTGGCCGCCGGTGACTTCTGGGGCGGCTCGGGTTCGGTGGCCTGCCAGGAGTTCATCACCCAGTTGGGCCGCAACTTCCAGGTCATCTACGAACAAGCCAACAGCCACGGCCAAAAAGTCCAGACCGCCGGCAACAACATGAGCAGCACCGACTCCGCCGTCGGCGGCAGCTGGGCCTGACGCTTTACCGTCGGTGACGTCAACGACGTTGCCGTTCATCAATATTCGTGGCGCCGGCAGCGCCCGCAACCAGCGGGCCTGTCGGCGTTTTTCGGCCTTGGCTTGCGGGATTCACTGCTTAGTCACAGCCGCCACGCGCAGGGTCAGCACCCGCTGCTGGATACGGTAATCGGTCGAGCGAGGGATGTACCCGGGTCCGTACCGGCCCCGTGCATGGCGAGTCACCCGACCGTGCCCAATCTCCCATCGCAGTGCGTCGGAGAAGCTTTGGATGGTCGCGACCCCGACGCTGAAACCATGGTGGGTGAGTCTCGCCAGGTCGGCACCGGTCCATTTCGATACCACTTCGCGCGATACCAGCGGTACCGGCTAACCTGGACCGCAATCCGAGTAGCGAGGAGCTTCCATGGAAGGGTTTGCCGGAAAGGTAGCCGCGGTGACCGGCGCCGGTTCGGGCATCGGCCAGGCGCTGGCGCTGGAGCTGGGCCGCTCGGGCGCCTCATTGGCGATCAGCGACGTCGACGCCGAAGGGCTCGCGCACACCGAGGAACAGCTCAAGGCCATCGGCGCGCCGGTGCGCGCCGACCGTCTCGACGTCACCGAGCGTGAGGCCTTCCAGGTCTACGCCGACCACATCAACGAGCACTACGGCAAGGTGAACCAGATCTACAACAATGCCGGTATCGCCTACACCGGCGACGTGGACATCAGCCACTTCAAAGACATCGAGCGGGTGATGGACGTCGACTTCTGGGGAGTCGTCAACGGCACCAAGGTATTTCTGCCACACCTGAGCGCATCCGGCGACGGCCACGTCGTCAACATCTCCAGCCTCTTCGGGCTGATGTCGATGCCCGGGCAGGCCGCGTACAACTCGGCCAAGTTCGCCGTGCGGGGCTTCACCGAAGCGCTGCGGCAAGAAATGGTGCTCAACCGCGAACCGGTGAAGGTGACGTCGGTGCACCCCGGTGGCATCAAGACCGCGATCGCCCGCAACGGGCTGACCGCCGAAGGAGTCAGCCCGCAGGCGCAGTCCACGTTCTTCGACAAGCGGTTGGCCAGCACCACCCCGCGGCGGGCCGCCGAGATCATCCTGGACGGGGTTCGCAAGAACAAGGCCCGGGTGCTGGTCGGCCAGGACGCCGTGGTGCTGGATTTGATTGTGCGGGTTACCGGTTCGCATTACCAGCGGCTGTTCGCCCCCGTCGTAGGACGGATGAAGCCGCCGTCGCGCTAACGCCCGAGCGGGTGTTCGTTCAGCCAGGCGTCGGCCACCGCCTGCGGGTCGGCCCCGGCAGTCACCTGCCGGCGCATCTCGACCAGCGCGGCGGTGTCCAGCACGCCGGCCACCTCGTTGACCGCCAGCAGCTGCCGGTCGGTCAGCTCGTTGCGGCGGTACAGCGGCACCACGTTCTCGGCCTGCACCAGCGCCGGCTTGCCGTCGGTGAGCACCATCAGGTCAGCCGGGACATTCGGATCGGCGGTGGTGGTCCACGCCGCCGTCACCTCACCGGCCTTCACCGCAGCGAAAAGCTTTGCATCGTCCGAGAATTCGCGAGCCGCAGGTAACCGGCAGCTACCCACCGCCGAAGGCGTCGGCGCACCGGCGAGCGATCCGACGACCAGCCCGTCGCAATGCCGCGGCAGCGCACTGAGATCGCGGCCGCCCCAACTCTTCGACGTCGGCTCGGCAACCGCCAGCGCGGGTTTGTCCTCGGCCGCGGTGGTGTAGTCGCCGGCGGCGATACCCTCCGGCAGCGCGCCGATCATCGCCTTGTAGACCTGCGCATCGGAACGCACGCTGGCCCCCGGCTGGAATGCCTGCAGTACCCGGCCGGTAAGGCTGGGGACAACGACGAACGTGCCAGAGTCCAACTTGTCCAACGGGTTCGGCGCCTGCTCGGTTCGCGCCGGGAAGCCGTAGGACCGCAGCGCACCGGTGTAGACGTCAGCTAACAGCGTCGATTCGATACCCGCACGGGATCCGACGACCAGCTCGGACGCGTGGTGCCCGGTGTGGCCGCAACCCGCCGTCGCCAGCGCAGCGGTCAGCGCCAGCGCGATGAATCGGCTCGCAGTCACTCCGCGGTATCTGCGGCGGCGGCCACCGCGGCGGCGACCCTCAGTGCAACCCGCGGGTCCAGCGGACTCGGAACGATCCGGTCCTGCGCCAAGTCATCGACGGCAATGGAGAAAATCGCTTCGGCCGCAGCCATTTTCATCTCTGCGGTGATCCTGCGGGCACCGGCATCCAGCGCTCCGCGGAAAACTCCGGGGAAGGCCAGCACGTTGTTGATCTGGTTCGGGAAATCGCTGCGCCCGGTGGCGACGATCGAAGCATGCTTGGCCGCGGCGTCCGGGTGCACCTCCGGGTCGGGATTCGACAACGCGAACACGATGCTCCTCGGCGCCATGGTGGCGATCAGCTCCTCGGGAACCACGCCGCCGGAGACCCCGAGGAAGACATCAGCACCTTCGAGCGCTTCGACCATGCCGCCGGTGCGGTCGTACGGGTTGGTGCGGGCGGCGAGTTCGGCTTTGACCCCGTTCATGTCAGCACGGTCGCGATGCAGAATGCCCTGCGAGTCGAGCACGGTGATGTCCGAAATCCCCTTGGCCTGAAGCAGATTGGCGCATGCGACACCCGCTGCGCCAGCACCGGAGACCACGACTCGCAGTGCGGTCATGTCCCGGTTGAGCACGGTTGCGGCACCCATCAGCGCGGCCAGCACGACGATCGCGGTGCCGTGCTGGTCGTCGTGCATCACCGGGCAGTCCAGCGCCTCGACGACGCGGCGTTCGATCTCGAAGCAGCGCGGCGCCGAGATGTCCTCGAGGTTCACCGCACCGAATGTCGGGCGCAGCCGCACCAGCGTCTCGACGATCTCGTCGGGGTCCTTGGTGTCCAGCACGATCGGGATGGCATCCAGGCCGGCGAACTCTTTGAACAACCCGCACTTGCCCTCCATCACCGGCAGCGACGCCGCCGGCCCGATGTCACCCAAACCGAGAACCGCGCTGCCGTCACTGACCACGGCAACCAGCCGGCCCGACCACGTGTAGCGGGCCGCCAAGGTGTGGTCGCCGGCGATCGCGCGGCTGACCTGTGCCACACCCGGGGTGTAGGCGATCGACAGCGAGCGCTGGGTGTCCAGCGCGGCCGTCAAGCCGATCGAAAGCTTGCCCCCCGAATGCGCATCGAAGATCTCCGCGTCGGTGATGGCGCCCTCGTCATTGTGGGTCTGTATCGATTCAACCAATTCAGACACGTCGCCCAGCGTACTGACTACTCATTAGTAGCCCTAATCGACCAGGTCTCGCTGTGCCTCAGATCAGGCCCAGGTCGGTGACCGCGCTGCGCTCGTCGGCGAGCTCGGCGGTCGACTTGTCGATCCGGCTGCGGGAGAAGTCGTTGATCTCCAGGCCCCGCACGATGCTCCAGTCGCCACCATTGGTGGTCACCGGAAACGACGAGATCAGACCCTCGGGCACCCCGTAGGAGCCGTCGGAGATGACAGCCATCGACACCCAGTCGTCCTTAGGGCTGCCCAGCAGCCAGTCCCGGGCCGCGTCGACGGTGGCCGACGCTGCCGAAGCGGCTGAGGAGCTGCCGCGGGCATCGATGATCGCCGCGCCGCGCTTGGCGACGGTCGGGATGAAGTCGTCGGCGATCCACTTCTCGTCATTGACGACTTCGGCGGCATTCTTGCCGTTGATCTCGGCGTGGAAGATATCCGGGTACTGGGTAGCCGAGTGGTTACCCCAGATGGTGACCTTCTTGATGTCGGTGACCTTGGCGCCGGTCTTCTTGGCCAGCTGCGAGATGGCCCGGTTGTGGTCCAGCCGGGTCAGCGCCGAGAACCGCTCCTTGGGGATGTCGGGCGCGTTGTTCAGCGCGATCAGCGCGTTGGTGTTGGCCGGGTTACCGGTCACCCCGATGCGGACGTCGTCGGCGGCGACGGAGTTCAGCGCCTTGCCCTGCGCGGTGAAGATCGCGCCGTTGGCCTCCAGCAGGTCGCCGCGCTCCATACCCGGCCCACGCGGACGAGCACCGACCAGCAGCGCCAGGTTGACGCCGTCGAAGATCTTGTTCGGGTCGGCGCCGATCTGCACGCCGGACAGCAGCGGGAACGCGCAGTCGTCAAGCTCCATCACCACGCCCTCGAGCGCCTTGAGGGCGGGCTCGATCTCGAGCAGCCGCAGCTCGATCGGGCGGTCGGGGCCCAGCAGCGAGCCGCTGGCCAGGCGAAACAGCAGGCTGTAGCCGATCTGGCCGGCGGCACCGGTGACGGCAACCTTCAGGGGTGTTGTGCTCACGTCAATTCGCTCCTTGGGTGGAGATCGGCATCCGCGATATCGGCCTGATGCCCAATCGCGTCGCGTCGAAACTAGCGCACCCGCGCGCGAGCGAAATCCCTACCCCACCTCGGTGTCAGGTAGGTCACCCCAGCGTCATCCACGCATGGCTGATTGCCATATTGGGCGCGTAGCATGACCGAGGCTTTATCCGATCCGAGCTGCGACGGGAGGTGAAGGATGCCTTCGTTTCGCGATATACCGGAAACACTGCGTCCTCTGGCACGGCCTGAGCGGGACGAGCCTCCCAGTCCGCCGCCGCAGGAGCCGCCCGCCGAACAGGCGGTAGTCGACTGCGGTATCTACGTGGACGGCGAGAGACTGCCCGGGACGTTCAGTTACGCCGAGGCACAGGCCAGAGTGAGGGAGCTGCAGCTGGCCGGCCAGGAAGCCTTCGCCTGGATCGGCCTGCACGCTCCCACCGAGCATCAGATGCAGGAGGTCGGCGAAGCGTTCAGCATGCACCCGCTGGCCATCGAGGACGCGGTATGCGCTCACCAGCGGCCCAAGCTGGAGCGTTACGACGAGGCGTTGTTCCTGGTGCTCAAGACCCTCAACTATGTGCCGCACGAGTCCACCCTGCTGGCTCGCGAGATCGTCGAGACGGGCGAGATCATGGTGTTCGTCAACGCCGATTTCGTGGTGACGGTCCGGCATGGCGACCACGGTCGGCTCTCGGACGTCCGCAAGCGAATGGATTCCAATCCCGAGCACATGCGGCTGGGCCCGTTCGCGGTGATGCATGCCATCGCGGACGCGGTGGTCGACCACTATCTCGAGGTCACCCAGTTGATGGAGGGCGACATCGATGCCATCGAGGAAGAGGCCTTCGCACGGGACCATCGCACCCGGATCGAGCCGATCTACCAAATGAAGCGCGAGGTGGTCGAGCTGCGCAGGTCGGTCAACCCGCTGTCGATGCCGTTCGCCCGGTTGCAGACCGAACACAAGGACCTGATCTCCAAGGAAGTCCGGCGCTATCTGCGCGACGTGGGCGACCACCACACCCACGCGGCCGACGCGATCGCCAGCTACGACGAGAATCTCAGCTCCCTGGTGCAGGCCGCGCTGGCCCGGGTCGAGATGCAGCAGAACACCGACATGCGCAAAATGTCTGCTTGGGCGGCCCTGCTGGCGATACCCACGATGGTCGCCGGCATTTACGGGATGAACTTCGAGTACATGCCGGGCCTGAAATGGCATTGGGGCTACCCGACGACCATCTTCGCTACGGCGGCGATCTGCCTGATGCTGTATCGCAATTTCCGGCGGAACGGCTGGTTGTAACTGCTGGTCCAGTCACATACGCCCGTCGCGTATCTGGCGATCCAGGCCGTCGATGTGCCCACCTCGCAGCGATTTTGGCCCGCTTTCGCTCAGAGGTGGGCACATCGCGCGTCCTTTGGCGCAGGTGCTGAAGCGAAGCTTGTGACGTGACAGGTCAGTGTGGCTGCGCGGCAGGGCGACTGGGGTCCAGCACGTCGACCCCGTCGCTTTGCCACGCCGCGCGCATCGCGTCGGCACCTTTCAGCCGGACCCAGGCGGCCTCGGTCGCGGTGATCGGCGTCGCCGACAGAAAGCACACCGGGTCGCGCGGCGGCTCCAGTGGCAGGTCGGCGATGTCGCTGTCGCCCAACAGCACCGCGGTGAACGGTGCGCGCCCCGACGGCCGCGCCCACAGCGGCGTGCCGAGGTCGACCAGCGCATCCGTCGTCAACACCACGCCCTCGACCGCCGGAGACGCCGCCACGATCGCCAGGCTGCGGGCCAGGCCGGTGATGGCTCCCGGATCACGCAGCCGCAGAACGACTTCGGCTCGCGGGCCGTGTTCAGGGTCGGCGAACACCGCGGTCGGGTCGACCATCGGATGCCGCGAACAGCCCAGCGACACGTAATGCACCACGCCGTCTGCGTGCGGGTGATAGCGCAGCACATCAAGAGACTCAGTGCCCAGAAACGTCACGCTGGCGACGTCTGGATCGCCGCGGCCGAAGTGGGCGTCCAGGTGCGCCCGCACCTGGACCAGTGGCTGGGTCACTGCGTCGCCGGCGGCGGGGCGACCGTCAGATTCGCACCGCTGGCGGGATCGAACACCGCGAGTTGCAAGGTTTCGAAGGCTAATTCGAACTTCTCACCTTTGGCAGCCTTGGAGGCGGCCGGCACCCGGGCAACGAACTCGTGTTCGGCTCCCCCGGTTTCATCGTCGAGTTCGGATAGCTGATCGGAGTGCACGACCGGACCCTCGACGGTGAAGTAGACGTACTTGTCGGCGCCCAGCGACTCGACCAGGTCGACGTTCACCTCGAAGTTCAGCGCTCCGATCCGCTGGTAGGCGTCGATCAGCGCCGCGTCCTGCAGGTGTTCCGGGCGGACGCCGACGATCACGTCCTTCGGCGCCGAGTTCGCGGCAAGCAGATCGAGGACGGGCTGGGTCAACGTGATCTCGCCGAACGCCAGGCTCAGTCCGGTCTCGGTCAGGCCGGCGGGGAAGAAGTTCATCGCCGGTGACCCGATGAAGCCCGCGACGAACAAATTCGCCGGCCGCTCGTAAAGCTCGTCGGGCGTTCCGATCTGCTGCACGACGCCGCCGCGCATCACCACCACGCGGTCGCCCAGCGTCATGGCCTCGGTTTGATCGTGGGTCACGTAGACGGTGGTGGTACCCAGCCGCCGTTGCAGCCGGGCGATCTCACCCCGCATCTGCACCCGTAGCTTGGCGTCGAGGTTGGACAGCGGCTCGTCCATCAGAAATGCCTTGGGGTGGCGCACGATCGCCCGCCCCATCGCGACCCGCTGACGCTGGCCGCCGGACAGCTGCGCGGGCTTGCGGTCGAGGAGGTCGGTGAGGTCGAGAATTCTCGCGGTGTCCTCGACCTTCTGGGTGATCTCCGCCTTCTTCATCTTCGCCAGAGTCAGCGGGAATGCGATGTTCTGCCGCACCGTCATGTGGGGGTAGAGCGCATAGGACTGAAAGACCATCGCGATGTCGCGGTCTTTGGGCGCCTTCTCGTTGACCCGCTCGCCGCCGATGCGTAGCTCTCCGGAGGAGATATCTTCCAGTCCGGCAATCATATTCAGTGTGGTCGACTTTCCGCAGCCGGAAGGCCCGACCAGGATGATGAACTCGCCTTCGGCGATGGTGAGACTGAGTTCCTGCACCGCCGTCGCGCCGTCGGGGTAACTCTTGGTCACCCGGTCCAACACAATCTCGGCCATCGCTATCCCTTCACCGCACCCGACGTCAATCCGGCGACAATCCGTCGTTGGAAGACTAGAACAAAAACGATAATCGGCACCGTGATCACCATGGCGCCCGCCGCGATCGATCCGGTCGGCTCCTCGAATTGCGAACTGCCGGTGAAGTTCGCGATCGCCACCGGCGCGGTGATCGCCGCGTCGGTGGCGGTCAGCGACAGGGCAAGCAGCAGATCGTTCCAGGCGAAGATGAAGACCAGGATGGCCGTGGTCACGATGCCCGGAGCGGCCAGTGGGGCGATCACCTTCCGGAATGCCTGTGCCGGTGTGGCGCCGTCAATTTTCGCGGCCTTCTCCAAGTCCCATGGGATCTCCCGGAAGAAGGCCGAGAGCGTGTAAATCGCCAGCGGCAACGCGAAGGTGATGTACGGAATGATCAGCCCGGGCCAGGTATCGAAGAGCCCGACCCTGCGTTCGATGTTGAACAGCGGTGTGACCAACGAGATCGCCGGGAACATCGAAATCAGCAGCACCACACCAATCAACAACCGCTTGCCGGGAAATTCCAGCCGCGCAACCGCATACGCGGCCATCGCGCCGATCACCACCGCGATCACGGTAGTGATCACACCGATGCCCACGGAGTTGATCAGCGCCGAGCTGAAGAAACTGCCGCGGAAGATTCCGCGGTAGTTGTCTAATGTCAGCGACGAGGGAATCAGCTTGCCGTCCTTGACCGTTGACGTCGGCTTGAGCGAAAGGCTGAGAATCCACAGCACCGGCACTAGCGCGTAAACCAGCACCATGGCGTCGACGGTCACCCATGCCGCGGCACGCCGGGCACCCATTCGCTCAGCGCCCATCGCCGCCGCCCGGTGCCGACGCGCCGAAGACCTTGATGAAGATGAAGGCGATCACCACGACGCAACCGAAGATCAGCACCGAAATCGCTGATCCCAAACCAACATTGAATCCTTTGAACAAGTTGTCGTAGCCAAGCACCGACACCGAGCCGGTGTTGCCGGTGCCGCCGGTGAGCACGTAGATGTTGTCGAAGATCCGGAACGCATCCAGCGTGCGGAACAGCAGCGCCACCAGGATCGCCGGTTTGATCAGTGGCAGCGTGATCTTCCACAGCCGACGCCATGCGCCGGCGCCATCGACCTCCGCGGCCTTGAGCAGGTCGGCCGGCACCAGAGCCAGGCCGGCCAGCAGCAACAGCGACATGAACGGCGTCGTCTTCCACACCTCGGCGATCACCACGACGCCCAGCGACGAAAGCTGGTGAGTCAGAGGCGCGCTGCCGTGTGGCAGCAGGTTGGCCAGATAGCCGGTGCCGGGCGTCCAGGCGTAATACCAACTGTAGGAGGCGGCGACCGTGACGATGCCGTACGGAATGAGCACCGCGGTGCGCACCAGGCCCTTGCCGATCAGGGTCCGGTGCATCGCCAGGGCCAGCGCCAGGCCGAGCACGAATTCGATGGACACCGAAGCGACCGTGATCGCCAGCGTCACCGCCAGGGCCGTCCACCAATACCGATCGGTGAGGATGGTCTGGTAATTGCCGAAGCCGATGAACCGGGTGTCGTTCGGGGTGGTCAGGTTATTGCGTTGCAGGCTCAGCCATATCGCGTAGCCGATCGGATAAGCCGTGACGGCCAGCATCAGCAATGCGGCGGGCGCGACAAGGATAAACGCCAGTCGGGCATCCGACTTCCGGTTCGCGGTGGCAGAGTTCACGGCAGCAGACCCTTGCCGTCGATCGCTTTGCGCACCTGCACGGCGAGCCCGTCGGCCGTCGTCTCCGGGTCGATCCGGCTGATCGGGGCGAGCGTGGCGGCGATTCGGGTGGACACCGCCTGGTAGGCCGGCGTCGCGAGCCGCACCGCGGCGTTGGTGAGCTGCCGGCGAATGATCTCGTACATCGGATACCTCGCCTGGTATTGCGGGTCGGCGTACAGCGAGGTCCGCACCGCCGGCAAGCCGCCTTCCAGCGAGATGTACTTCTCGTTGTTCGGGTCACGCAGGCACCGGATCGCTTCGTAAGCCTCGGCTTTGTGCCGACTGGTCTTGGACACCGCCAGGTTCAACCCGCCGATCGTCACCTTGGCCGGCTCACCCGGTCGCACCGCCGGGTAGGGCGCGAAGCCGAAAACCCTTCTGCTGGCGTCGTAGGCTTCGCGGAATTGCTGTTCGGTCGGCGCGAACGACCCTACGCCGTTGATGCTGCCCGCCAAGTTCGGACTGCGGTTGAGCGGCAAGAACGGCACACCGCCCTTCACGGCGTTTTCCAGCATCGACGGCAACGCGTATGGCCAATTGACTTCCAGCGCAGCCTTTCCCTGCTCAAACGCCAGCCGCGCGGTGCCCGCGTCGGAGCGGGTCACCGAAGGGTCGGCGCCGGGCGCGGTGGCCACCGACTTCATGATCTGCAACGCGCTGACGGTGGCGGTCCGGTGCGCGGGCGTGTCGGTGAGGGTGACCGTGCTGCCGTCGTCGGAAAGCACTTGGCCGCCGGCACTTTCCAGCAGCGTGTTGAACCAGACCACCACACCCTCGTTCTGGTTGGCCTGCACCCCGATCCAGCTGGGTCCGCCCGCGGCGTGCAACCGGGCAGCCTCGTCGAGCACCGCGCTCCACGTTTCCGGCGGCTTGTTCATCAAATCCGGTCGGTACCAGAGCAATTGGGTGTTGGTGCTGACGGGTGCGGCGTACAACCGGTGCCGCCAGGTCGCGGTGCTCAACGGCCCGGGCAGGGTGTCGGTGGTGGCGTCGGCCTCCGCCCGACCGGCCGGGTCGTCCGACAGCGGCAGCACCCAGCCCGCTTCGGCGAACTCGGCCGTCCAGATCACGTCCATCGCGATCACGTCGACGGTGTGGTCGTTGGCGCTCAGCCGGCGGGCCAACTGCACTCGCTGGTCATCGGTGGCCCGCGGCAGGGTGACATGCCGCACGGTGAAGCGCCCGCCGAACCGGTCGGTGCAGCGCTGGGCCACCGCAATGAACGCCGCGGCGTCGCCGGCCGGGGTGAAAAAGCTGATCACCCGCCCGCCGTCGCGGGCTCCGCAGGAAGATATCGCCGATCCTGCCGTCAGCAACGCCAGCGCGATCGCGCCGATCCGGCGCGCGCGTCCGCGACGAGTCGCCACGAATCAGATGGCCAGGCGCGCAAGCAGATCCCGAGCGTGCTCAGCGTTCTGCGGGTCGCAGAGAACGTCGTATCGGCCGGCCACCAATTGCAGCGTGGAACTGAAGTCGCGGGTACCGCGCGCCATCGAGTATGGAATCGCCGAGGTGATCAGGCCGAAGAACACTCCCGCGACCAGACCGGTGGTCAACGCCTCCAGCGGGTGGGGGCTGGAGAACAAAAGGGTCAGCACCAAGCCGATGAACAGACCCAGCCAGGCGCCGCTGATCACGCCGCCGCCCAACACTTTCGGCCAGGTCAGCCTCCCGGTGACCCGCTCGACCTGCATCAGGTCCACCCCGACGATCGTCACCTGCTGCACCGGGAACTGTTGATCCGACAGGTAGTCCACCGCACGCTGCGCTTCGGCATACGTGGGGTACGAGCCGACCGGCCAACCTTTCGGCGGTGTGGGCAATCCGGGGGCACGCCGGCTCCCGGCGCGGGCGCCAGGTGCGGCACCGGGAACCTGTCCAGGCTGAAAAGGGCTGCTCATGGATTTCATTCTGCTCTGTTATCGCCGCGCCGAGGTGAACAACCAGCGGCTTGCCCACCACCTGCGCAAACGGTGGCCCAACTGGGCGTCGCGCTAGGTTGTCACCATGACAGCTCAGGGCGGCGGTGGCCGCGGGGAGGAATACCGCGCTCGCGCCGACCCGCCCCGGCCCTGGGAGCAGTACCCACATCCACCGGTAGACCCGCAGGCACCGGTGAACTATCCGGAGTTCGCGCCGCCATATCCTCCGCAACCGCCATACCCTGCGCAGGCGCCGCCGGGGCCTGGATACGGCTACCCGCCACCGGCGCCCGGCGGGCCGATCGGGTACGGCGGACCGCCGCCCTATTTCGCTCCGTATGACCCTTACCAGGTCTATCAAGCCAGGCATCAGCAGACCAACGGGCTGGCCGTGGCATCGCTGACCTGCTCGATCGCCGGAATTCCGCTGAGTTTCCTCTGCTACCTCGGTCTGCCGCTCGCCATCGCCGGCATAGTGCTCGGCGTCGTCTCGCTCAGCCAGGTCAATCGGAGCCCTCAGCAGGGCCGCGGGCTCGCCATCGCCGGCATCGCGATCGGCACGGTCATCGTGACGCTGCTGCTGGCCTCGATCGCGGTTCTGGCTGCACATCACCCCACGTTCATCGGGGGTTGATCCCTCAGGTCGGCGGAACGAACCGGTCGGACTGCCGCTCCATACCTGCCGCGCGTCCTTTCGCCGCGATCACCAACGCCATCTTGCGGCTGGCTTCGTCGAGCATCTCGTCGCCGAGCATCACCGCTCCGCGGGCACCACCGGCCGTCGACGTGTGCCACTCGTAGGCCTCCAGGATCAGCTCCGCATGGTCATAGTCGGCTTGGCGCGGGCTGAAGATCTCGTTGCCGGCCGCGATCTGGTCCGGGTGTAGCACCCACTTGCCGTCATAGCCGAGCGCGGCGGATCGGCCCGCCACCCGCCGGAACGCCTCCACGTCACGCACTTTCAGATACGGGCCGTCGACGGCGGCGACGCCGTGGGCGCGCGCGGCCACCAGGATCGTCATCAGCACGTGGTGGTAAGCGTCGCCGACGTCATAACCCTCGGGTTGCTCACCGACGACCAGCGTGCGGGTGTTCAGATTCGCCATCAGATCGGCGGGGCCGAGCACCAGGGCCTGCACCCGCGGCACGGCGGCGATCGCGTTGATGTTCATCAGCCCACGGGCATCTTCGATCTGCGCGTCGATGCCGATCTCGCCCACCGGAAGTCCGTGGACCGTCTCCAACTGGGTCAGCAGCAGGTCGAGCGCCTGGACGTGGGAGACGTCGGAGACTTTCGGCAGCACCACCACGTCGAGCTTGGCGTCCGGCGCGGCCCCGACAGCGGACACCACTTCGATGATGTCGGCGTGTGTCCACGGCGTCGTCCAGTCGTTGACCCGCACGCCGCGCAACTGTCCGGCCCAGCCGGGCGCGGCCAGTGCGGCGGCTACCCGGCCGCGGGCGTCGGCCTTGGCGTCGGGTGCGACGGCGTCCTCCAGATCAAGGAAGACCTCATCGGCCGGAAGTCCTTTGGACTTGTCGATCATCTTCTGGCTGCTGCCCGGCACAGACAGGCAAGTGCGGCGGGGCCGGTACGCGTTGTTCACGCTTCACTCCTACCCTTTCAACCATGGCCTCGATCAACAGGGTGTACGCGGCTCGGCTGGCACGAATGCAAGTTCTGGGCCCGATGGGCGAGGCCCTCGGCCGCGTGCGCGACGTCGTGGTCAGCATCAGCATCGTCCGCCAGCAACCTCGAGTCCTTGGGCTGGTCATCGAAATGAGTTCGCGCCGAAGGGTTTTCGTGCCGATTCTGCGGGTCGCGTCGATCGAGCCCAACGCGGTGACCCTCAACACCAACAGCATCTCGATGAGCCGATTCGAGCAACGGCCGGGCGAGGTTCTGGTGCTGGGTCAGATCGTGGACACCAAAGTCCGGGTCAACGATCCGCAATTACCCGAGCTGGCCGACGTCGACGTGGTCGTCACCGACTTGGGTTTGGAGCAGACGCGAACGCGCGATTGGATGGTGACGCGAGTCTCGGTACGCGTGCCTCGTCGCATCGGCCGACGCACCACCACGCACGTGGTGGGCTGGCGCAGCGTGCAGGGGCTGACTCCGTCCGCGCTGGCGATGCCGGGACAGGCTGTGGCGCAGTTACTGCATCAGTTCGAGGAGTTGCGGCCGATCCAGGTGGCCGACGCGATACGTGAGTTGCCGACGAAACGCCGCTACGAGGTGGCCGGCGCGCTGGACAACGACCGGCTCGCCGACATCTTGCAGGAACTGCCGGAGGACGAGCAGGCCGAGTTGCTGATGCAGCTTGGCGACGCACGCGCGGCCGACGTGCTCGAGGAGATGGACCCCGACGACGCCGCCGACCTGCTCGGCACGATGAACCCGACGCTGGCCGAAAGACTGCTGCGTGAGATGGATCCCGAGGAGTCCGATCCGGTGCGGCGACTCTTGAAGCACTCGCCCGACACTGCGGGCGGCTTGATGACCTCCGAACCGGTGGTGTTGACCCCGGACACGTCGGTAGCCGAGGCGCTGGCCCGAGTCCGTGACCCCGATCTGACGCCGGCGTTGTCGTCGCTGGTGCTGGTCGTCCGTCCGCCGACGGCCACCCCGACCGGTCAGTACCTGGGCTGCGTGGCGCTACAGCGGCTACTGCGCGAACCACCGTCCATGCCGGTCGGCGGGATCGTCGACGCAGACCTGCCCTGCCTCGAGCCGGACACCTCGCTGGGGATGTTGACCCGCTACTTCGCCGCCTACAACCTGGTCTGCGGCCCGGTGGTCGACGCGCAGCGTCACCTTTTGGGCGCGGTCACAGTCGACGACGTACTCGACCATCTGCTGCCGCACGACTGGCGCGATACCACCGAAGAGCCGGCGCTGGATGCCGCGGGAGGACGCTGATGAGCAAGTCGGCGCCGCGGTCGCGGCTCTACACCCCGCGGATCTCACGACTGTCGGCGCCGCGGCTGGACTCTGACGCCCTCGGCAAATTCACCGAGTCGATCGCCCGCTTCTTCGGCACCGGCAGCTACCTGCTGATTCAGACCATCGTGGTGATCGTGTGGATCGTGCTGAACGTCGTCGCGGTCGGCCTGCGCTGGGACCCTTACCCGTTCATCCTGCTCAACCTGGCGTTTTCAACCCAGGCCGCCTACGCCGCGCCGCTGATCCTGCTGGCCCAGAACCGCCAGGAGAACCGCGACCGCGTCACGCTCGAGCAGGATCGAACGCGCGCCGCAGAGACCAAGGCCGACACCGAATATCTGGCCCGTGAACTGGCCGCGCTGCGGCTGGCGATCGGCGACGTCGCCAAGACCCAGGACCAGTTGCGCCGCGAGCTGGAAGACGTGCGCGTGCTACTCGAGGGCCGACACCTGGGCGAGGTTCAATCAGCTCAAAAAGACACCGACGGCGATGTGGATCGACACGCCGCGTCGTCTAATTGACACTGCTGGCGATAAGTCGTGTTTTCACAGGCAGAGACTCCGCCATTGTTGTCACTGGAGTCACCAGTGTTATGTATGGTGACCTAGGTCACGAGGCCCACGCGGTGCCGCGGGTCCGACAACCTCGAGAACTAGGCAGGTCGAGTGCGGGTAGGGCGACGCATGGGCTTACGGCCCGCCCTTGCAAAGACGCAAAAGGCGATCCTTCGCGTCCCCACAATCCCCAAATTTTCTGGCCCCAAAATCCCTGGCCCCGTTGTCAATGCCGCGTCGTCGGTGGGCCACCTGGTGGTTCGCGCGGCCGACGCCATAAGGCTTCCGGCCGCAGCCGCGGCCGTCACGTCGACCGCCCAGACCGTTACGACGACGGTCCAGGACGCCATGAGCAGCACCGCCCGCAGCCCGGCATTCGGTGTGGCGATGATCGCCTGCCTGATCTATGCCAGCGTCGACGGCGCCGGCGCACCGCCGTTTCCCTTGACCAAGTCGACGCTGCGCGATGCTGCCATCACCCCGGTTGCCGCGGTCGCGCGCGCCTCCACCGACCCGACCGGTCCGCTGGTGGTCGCCGTCGAACACCCGAAGATCGGTTTCCACGTCGCGGCAGCCACGTCGTCGGCTCCTCCGCCGACAGGTGTGGTGAATACACCTGGCGCGCTGGGTATTCCGGGGATGGCGCTGAACGCATACCGCAACGCCGAACGGATGATGGCCATCGGCGACCCCGGCTGCGGCATCAGCTGGAACCTGCTGGCCGGGATCGGGCGCATCGAGTCCGGGCACGCCAACGGCGGCGCCACCGATGCGCGGGGCACCGCGATACGACCGATCTACGGACCGACCCTGGACGGGACGCTGCCCGGCAATGAGATCGTCGTCCAGAGCAGCGCCGCCGGACGGGTCGGGTATGCCCGTGCGATGGGACCAATGCAGTTCCTGCCGGGCACCTGGGCGCGCTATGCCTCCGACGGCGACGGCGACGGCGTGGCCGATCCGCAGAACCTGTACGACGCCACCCTGGCCGCGGCTCGATACCTGTGCAGCGGAGGGCTGAACCTGCGCGACCAGTCGCAGGTGTTGTCGGCGATCCTGCGCTACAACAACTCGATGCCCTACGCCCAGAACGTGCTGGGCTGG
>NZ_DASXHW010000036.1:0-1900 GCF_036488105.1 Mycobacterium sp.
CGGAGCATGCCCACCTCGCAGGCGCCCAGCAGGCCCCCGCCGCCCAGTACGAACGCGGTCTTGGGATGTAGCACATCTTCTCCCGTCGGTGGAGGTAGCACCTTCTACCGTTTCTTTTCAGTGTGCAGGTGTGGGTTCCTGTTCACTGGCACGTCCCGAACGGTGGTGGGCTTGCTGGTCGCCTGCGTTCGCCTTGTGGTCCGGTGGCGCGCATCGGGTGCGTGGTCCGGGTTCGTGGGGGGCAGGGTCCCTCACGCCTTGGGACACCTGATGGGGCCTGGGCGGTCCGATGCCCCTGCTCATCGCTCTGGTGAGCAGGGGGCGGTGTCGTCCGTCGCCGGATCGGGTGCCGGAGGGCGCGTCGTCCGATCGCGATGCTCGCGGCATCGTGACGGGTCGTGTTGCGGTTGGGGGTCGTCATGGGCTTTTGCCAGTGCTGGGCGCCCCACTTGGAGGTGTAGGCCGGGTCCACGGCCACGATGGCCAGGCCGTGTTCGGTGGCCATCGATATCAGCCGGGTCTTGAGTTTGGCGGTGGGGAACCGGGTGATCAGCCGCCGGAATCGTTTTCGGCGGCCGTGTTTCTCCCGGGTTTTTTCTTGTTCGAAGTTCAGGTCTTCGACGGCGATCGCGGTGACGTCGCAGTGGTTGGTCCAGTGCAGCAGGCGGGTGAGGGCGTGGCGGATTTGTGCGTCCCGGTGGGCGGCCGGCCCGGACAGGTCGAATGCGAAGCGGCGCGGCCGGCCGATCGGGTTGCCGTGGATGTCCAGCCGCCAGGCGGCGAGGTGGTCGTTGTTGGCGTCGACGCCGATCATGCCGTGGGCGCGGGCGGCTTTGAGTGGGATGGTCGTGGCGGGCGGGCGTTGCCAGGATGCGGTGATGTACCAGCGGCCCCGGTCCGGGTCATGGTGGATGCGGTAGGCCACCGCCCGGTTCCCCGCGATCCGGTCGGCCCACTCGGCGCCCCGATGCGCGAACCTCACCCTGGCGGACAGGATGTACCGGCCGTGGGAGGCGTTCGCCAGATGCGCCAGCGGCACGGGCAGCTTGATCGAGACTTCGCCGTCGCCGGTGATGCGGATGGTCTCATTCCCGAACCGTTTCCCGCTTTCGCCATCAGCGGCCAAAAACCACCGCGCCGCCTCCCACCGCGCCCGCCACTGCTCCTGACTCAGGCCGGCCGCCTCCAGGTGGTGACGGGCATGGGCCAGGCGTTTACCGCCGCGGACCACCCGCACCCGCCCGGCCTGGAAATCCGCCACCGCAGCAGCGTGCCGGGCGGTCAGCATCGCCAGGCGACGGGACTTGGCATGCCACTCGGCCGCCGACCGATAGCCGCCCGGCGCCCGCTTGGACCCTGGTTGCCCGACCGGCAGGGACAGCCGATGCCCGATCGTGTGGATGCCGGCCTCAAGGGAGCGGATGTGGGCGGCCAGCGCCCGCCGCGACAACCCCACTGATCATGGGTGGCCTTCGTGATCGACCCGG
Organism: Mycobacterium sp.; assembly: GCF_036488105.1. Lineage (GTDB taxonomy): Bacteria > Actinomycetota > Actinomycetes > Mycobacteriales > Mycobacteriaceae > Mycobacterium. The sequence continues at coordinate 1,488 of NZ_DASXHW010000036.1, forward strand.
CCCACCGCGACGACGACACCGTCGTCAACGCGCGCTTACGCGCCGCCCACCTGCCGCTGTCATGGTCCAAGCCGTCGGCGCACCGGGCCTTCAGATCACCTGAGGCCAGTGCCCCCAGATGCGCCCCCACCGCACGCAACACCAACTCATCCCCAGCGGTCAGGTGCTTGAGGCGAGCACGGATCGCCACACCTGAGGGCCCCGCAACCACGAACGGCGCGGCGAACCCACCGACCGAGCCACCGACCCGGCCACCGGCCGGGGACCGAAGGACACGCGATCTGGAACGCATGTTCGAAGGTTAGTGACGCCCCACCACGACTTCAACCCAAAGCAATCATCTCGATCCGGAACGTGAACAGAAGGCCGTACGGACGGGTGCCTCACACGACCGGGACCGGTGAACCACCCCC
>NZ_DASXHW010000438.1:0-5523 GCF_036488105.1 Mycobacterium sp.
CTCCGTGCACCAGCCCCGGCGGGCCCTCGTAAGCGGAGTCCAGGGTGAACTCGCTCCAGCACCGGGTGCCGTCACCCTCGTGATGAATGGTCAGCGGCGGGGCGATCGCGTTGCGCAGTCCGATCACGGCGTTGCCCCAGACGACCGGGCGTCCCCCGACCGCGTGACGCACCAGCTGCGACTCGTCACGCTGCCTGCTCCGCAACACATCGTTGGCCGCCCGGATGGCCGTTCTGGCCGCAGCGACTGATTCTGGGTCTGCGTCGGTGCGCAAAGCCAGCCGGATCAGTTCGCGCACGTCGTCGGTCAGCGGCGCGTAGAGCGCCGCGAGCCGATCGTGTTCGTCGGCGCTCATCACCTCGTAGGGGATCTTCGCGTCCAACCCCGCCTCCTAACGCTAGTGGCGGGCCTCCGTCAGCAGCCGACCGTTGCTTCCTTACTAACACCGAGTCATTCGGAGTGCCGCGGCCGGGGCTGGCTCATTCGTCGAAGATCTTGTGCACGACGGCTTTTGCGCGCCGAGTCACCCGCAGGTAGTTGTCCAGGAACGCGCCGCCGTCCCCGTTCTTCGCCCAGCCGGCCGCGACGGCGACGGTGTTGAGCAGGCGTCCCGGCCCGGGCAGCTGGTCGGTCGGCTTGCCGCGAACCAGCACCAGCGCGTTGCGGGCCCGCGTCGCGGTCAGCCAGGCCTCCCGCAACAGGGCCGCGTCTTCGCTGGTGATCAGCGCGGCCTCAGCGGCGGCGTCCAGGCTCTCCAGCGTCGAGGTGTTGTGCAGCGCAGCGATCTCGCTGGCGTAGCGCAGTTGGAGCAGCTGCACGGTCCACTCGATGTCGGCCAGTCCCCCGCGCCCCAGCTTGGTGTGGGTTTTCGGGTCGGCGCCGCGCGGGAGCCGCTCGGAGTCGACGCGCGCCTTCATCCGCCGGATCTCGAGGACCGCCTCCGCCGACACCCCGCCGGAGGGGTAGCGCGTCTTGTCGGCCATGTGCAAAAACCGCCGACCCAGATCCGCATCACCGGCCACCGCGTCGGCCCGCAGCAACGCCTGGATCTCCCACGGCTGCGCCCACTGCTCGTAGTAGGCGGCATACGACGCGAGCGTGCGGACCAGCGGACCGCTGCGACCCTCGGGCCGCAGATTGGCGTCGACTTCCAACGGCGGGTCGGCGCTGGGGGTCCCTAGGAGCGCGCGAATCTGCTCGGCCACGGTGATCGCCCAGCGCAGCGCGTCGGAGTCCTGCACACCGTCGGCCGGCTCGCAAACGAACAACACGTCGGCGTCGGATCCGTAGCCCAGCTCATGGCCGCCCAGCCGGCCCATGCCGATGACGGCGATGGCGGCCGGGGCGTCGCCGCTTTCCGGAAGGTTGGCCCGGATCACCGCCTCCAGAGCGGCCTGCAAAACCGCGACCCACACCCCGGTGAGCGCTGCACACACGTCGGTGACGTCGAGCATGCCCAGCAGATCGGCCGACGCAATGCGGGCCAGCTCACGACGGCGCAGCGAGCGCGCAATGGCGATGGCCCGAACCGGATCGCTCTGCCGGGCCGCCGAGGCCACCAAAGCACCGGCCACCGCCTCCGGGGCGACCTCGAGCAGCTTGGGGCCCGACGCCCCGTCGCTGTAGTTCTGGACGACTTCCGGCGCGCGCATCAAGAGTTCCGGCACATACGCCGACGTTCCGAGCACGTGCATCAATCGCTTGGCGACCGAAGGCTTATCGCGCAGCGTGGACAGATACCAGCGGTGGGCAACCATCACCTCGCTTAACCGGCGGTAGGCCAGCAGACCGCCATCCGGATCGGGGGTATCGGAGAGCCAATCAAGCAGTCGGGGCAGCAGCACCGACTGCACCCGGCCCCGACGGCCGCTCTGGTTGATCAATGCCGACAGGTGACTCAGCGCGCTTTGCGGAGCTTCGTAGCCGAGTGCGGCCAGCTGACGCTCGGCTGCCGCCGGCGTCATTCCCTGGGCGAACTCCAGGCCTTCTGGCACAAGCGATTCCAGTAACGGTTGGTAGAACAACTTCGCGTGCAACCGTGACACGCGCATGTGGTGGCGTTTCAGTTCCTCGCGCAGCACGCCCAGCCGGTCGCGACTGCCGTCGGGTCGTACATGAGCCGCCCGCGCCAGCCAGCGCAGCGCCTCGTCGTCCTCCGGCGCCGGCAACATGTGCGTGCGCTTGAGCCGCTGCAACTGCAGCCGATGTTCCAGCAGCCGAAGGAACTCGTAGGAGGCGGTCAGGTTGGCCGTGTCGTCGCGACCCACGTAGCCACCGGCGCCCAGTGCGGCCAGCGCGTCGAACGTCGACGCCACATGCAGCGACGCGTCGTTGCGGCCGTGCACGAGCTGCAAGAGCTGCACCGCGAATTCGACGTCTCGCAGCCCGCCGCTGCCGAGTTTGATCTCGCGGGTCCGCACATCGGCGGGCACCAGTTGCTCCACCCGTCGGCGCATGGCCTGGACTTCGCTAACGAAATCCTCACGCTCGCAAGCGTTCCAGACCATCGGCATCAGCGTTTCGATGTACTGCTTGCCCAGTTCGGCGTCGCCGACCGCAGGGCGGGCCTTCAGCAACGCCTGAAACTCCCAGGTCTTCGCCCAGTGCTGGTAGTAGGCGACATGCGAGTCCAGGGTGCGAACCAGCTCGCCGTGCCGGCCTTCCGGTCGCAGGCCGGCGTCAACCTGGAAGAAGGCGTCGGAGGCCAACCGCATCATCTCGCCGGCTATCCGCGCGGACACCTGATCAGCGGGCTCGGCAACGAAGATCACGTCGACGTCGCTGACGTAATTCAGTTCGCGCGCACCACATTTACCCATGGCGATGACAGCGATCCGGGGCGGGGTAGCGTCCCCGCACACCGTCATCTCAGCAACGGACAGCGCTGCCGCCAACGCGGCATCGGCCATATCGGCCAAGTGGGCGCCGACGTCCCGGAAGGACAACACGGGCTCGTTTTCGACCGTCGGCGCCAGATCCAGCGCGGCCAGCACCAGCAGCCGGTCGCGATAGTGAGCGCGCAGCCGCCACACCACCGACCCTGCGGCGGTTAGGGGTTCAGCGACGCACTCGGCGAACCCGGCACGCAGTTGCTCGGTAGAGGGCAGCTTCACATTGCCCTGCAACAGATGCCATGCCTGCGGGTTGGCGACTAAGTGATCTCCCAACGCCAGCGACGACCCGAGCACACCGAACAGCCGGCCGCGCAGTCCGCGGTCCGTGGCCAGCGCCGCGTTGAGCTCTGCCCAACCGTCGTCGAGTGCCTCGGCCAGCCGGACCGTCGCGCACAGGGCGGCGTCGGCGTCCGGTGCGCGCGACAGCGACCAGAGCACGTCGACGCAATCTTCGTTATTCCAACCCAGCTGAGCCAAATTCGCGTTCGCACGGTCGTCGACCAACCCGAGCCTGCCCACGCTGGGCACCTTCGACCGTTCGGTTACGGGTTGATTCACACCCTCGACGGTAGCGCAGATCGACCCGGCATTTGAGCGGGCCGCCGACACCGGCTACAGCGAAAGATAGGTCTTCAGCTCATAGGGCGTGACGTGACGGCGGTAGTTCGCCCACTCTGCACGTTTGTTGCGCAGGAAGAAGTCGAAGACGTGCTCCCCCAGCGCTTCCGCCACGAGCTCGGAGCCCTCCATCGCGCGCAGCGCTTCGTCGAGGCTGGACGGCAGCTCGCGATAACCCATCGCCCGCCGTTCGGTGGGAGTGAGATCCCAGACGTTGTCCTCGGCTTGCGGACCCAGGACGTACCCCTTCTCCACGCCGCGCAGCCCGGCCGCCAGCAGCACGGCGAACGCCAGATACGGATTGCAGGCCGAGTCGGGGCTGCGTACCTCGATGCGTCGCGACGAGGTCTTGTTAGGGCTGTACATCGGGATGCGGACCAGGGCCGACCGGTTGGCCGCGCCCCACGACGCGGCGGTGGGCGCCTCGCCGCCCTGCACCAGTCGCTTGTAGGAGTTGACCCATTGGTTGGTGACCGCGCTGATCTCGGAGGCGTGCTCCAGGATTCCGGCGATGAACGACTTGCCCACATCCGACAACTGCAGTGGGTCGTCGGCGCTGTGGAAGGCGTTGACGTCGCCCTCGAACAGGCTCATGTGGGTGTGCATGGCCGAGCCGGGGTGCTCCGCGAAAGGCTTGGGCATGAATGACGCCCGCGCACCGTTGTCGATCGCGACTTCTTTGATGACGTAGCGGAACGTCATGACGTTGTCGGCCATGGATAGCGCGTCGGCGAAGCGCAGGTCGATCTCCTGCTGGCCGGGCGCCCCTTCGTGGTGGCTGAACTCCACCGAGATGCCCATGAATTCGAGGGCGTCGATGGCTTCTCTGCGGAAGTTGGAGGCGGAATCGTGCACCGCTTGGTCGAAATAGCCGGCGTTGTCGACGGGAATGGGCGCCGACCCGTCGTTGGGACCGGGCTTCAGCAGGAAGAATTCGATTTCGGGATGCACGTAGCAGGAAAAACCGAGGTCGTTGGCCTTCTGCAGCTGACGCCGCAGCACGTGCCGCGGGTCCGCCCACGACGGTGAACCGTCCGGCATGGTGATGTCGCAGAACATCCGCGCGGAGTGATGATGACCGGAGGCGGTGGCCCAGGGCAGCACCTGGAAGGTCGACGGATCCGGGTTGGCCACGGTGTCGGATTCCGAAACGCGCGAGAAGCCCTCGATCGACGATCCGTCGAAGCCGATGCCCTCCTCGAAGGCGCCCTCGAGTTCGGCCGGGGCGATGGCAACCGACTTGAGGAAGCCAAGCACATCTGTGAACCAGAGCCGCACGAAGCGGATGTCCCGTTCCTCCAGCGTGCGGAGGACGAATTCCTTCTGTCGATCCATAACCCGCACACTAGGCAACACCTGTTAACTCCGTGTTACCGATGCCCGCTCAGAACCGTTGCGGACTCCTCAGACGGGCTGTTCGGGGCGGCTGGAGCCCGCCTTATGGCTGGCACCGCAAGGCCGTGGGCGGCAACGTCCCCGCAACGAAATAGCGTGTCACCGCGGTATCCACACACTGGTCGCCGTTGAACACCGCGGTGTGCTGAGTTCCGTCGTAAGTGATCAGTGGGCCACCCAACTGGCGGGCCAGATTTACCCCGGACTGATACGGCGTGGCGGGGTCGTGAGTGGTGGAGACCACGACGACCTTGCCCGGCGCGACCCGTGCCGCGCTGTGCGGCGTCGACGTCGCCGGCACCGGCCACAGGGCGCATAGATCGCGGGGAGCGTTCCCGGTGAACTGCCCGTAGCTAAGGAACGGAGCGGCCTGGCGGATCTGTTGGTCGGCGGACACCCAGCTTGCCGCATCCGTCGGCGTCGGCGCGTCAACACACCGGACCGCGTTGAACACGTCCTGGTCATTGCCGTAGTGCCCGTTTTTATCACGGTTCTCGTAATCGTCGGCGAGCGCCAGCAGGTCGCCGGCATCGGTGCCGTGCTGCAGCCCGAGCAGACCACTGGTCAGGTACTTCCAGTGCTGCGGGGTGTACAGCGCGTTGATTGTGCCGGTGGT
>NZ_DASXHW010000048.1:0-1801 GCF_036488105.1 Mycobacterium sp.
CTGGTCCTTCACGGTCTCGTGGAATCAGTTCCTCGAGTTCGTCAGCGACCAGGGCTACACGGCATACATCGACGCGCAGATCGACATCAAGGCACGCATCTGATGCCCACCACTAAGGAGCTCTACATGTTGGTTGTCTACGTGGGTAACCACGATGAGGTCGAGATCGATGGTGTCGCCGAGTTGGCGTATCCGGGTGAGCCGATCGAGGTACCCGCTGCGATCGCGGGCAAGGCGCCGTCCGGCGAGCGCTGGACCGAGGGCTACGACCCCGGGTTCGGGTTGCTTGCACAGATCGAGAACTGGCAGCGCCCCGCGCCGAAGCAGGCCGCGCCCAAGAAATCGGCCGCAGCCAAGCAGACCGAGCCAACGAAGGACGCCGCCAAGTCGGCCGACGCTGAGGAGAGCAAGTAATGTCCGGTATTCTCTCGCAACTCGGCTTCTGCGAAGAGACGCAGACCACGCCTGCGATATCCACCGCGATCGCGTCGGCCGGACCGCCGATCATATTCACGCTGACCTTCGCGTCCGCGCACGGGCTGCAGCCCGGTGACACGATCACTCTCACCGGTTTCACCCCGTCGGGCTACAACGCGACGTGGACGATCTACCAGGTCCCGACGACGACAACCGCGACCGTGGTCACGCTCACCAGCCTGGGCAACTCCACGGTGCAGGGCACCTACGTGGCCAGCATCTACGGCCGCGGCGGAACAGTGGACCGCTTCTACGACATGGTCAGCGAGGGCATGAAGCTCACCAGCCCTCGCATCGAGTCCGCTGGCCTGCGCGCCAACAACCGCGTCCAGAAGGCCGACAAGTGGGCGATCAACCGGACCGGCGCGACCGGCCCGATCGTGCTCGAGGTGCAGACCAAGCAGTTCGGTCGCATCCTCAAGCACCTGATGGGCAACATCGCCACCACCGGGCCGACCGACTCGGTGTTCACGCACACCGCGACGATCGGCGCGATGGTCGGCAAGTCGCTGCTGGCCCAGGTCGGCAAGCCCTTCACCCAGTCCCAGGTCGTGTCGCCGTTCACCTACCCCGGTGTCAAGATCATCGACTGGACGTTCTCCTGCGCGCTCGATGGCATCCTGCTGCTGACGCTCACTCTGGACGCGCAGGACGAGCAGACCAGCGTGGTGCTGGCCGCGGCGTCCTATCCGACCAACAGCGAGCTGCTCACCTACGCCGGCGGGACGATCAGCATCGGCGGTGTCGCTGTCGACGTCTCCGACTTCACCCTCAAGTGCACGATGGGCTACAAGGCCGATCGGCGTTTCATCCGGGCCAACACGCTGCAGCGTGAGCCGGCCGAGGGCCCGATGCGCATCTTCGACTGGACCGTCATGGCGGAGTTCACCGACATGCTGCAGTACTCGCGATTCGCCTCGGTCAACCGGGTGGGTGCGCTCGCGACCTTCGTCGCCTCGTTCGTAGGGCCGAGCCTGGTCGGCGCGGCATCCTTCGCGTCGATGACATTCATTTCGGGCACCAACGCCGCCCGCGTCGACTCCGACTCCCCCGTCGTGGCCGGCCCGGATCTGCTGCCCCTTCCGATCGCCGGCAAGCTGCTCAACACCGCCGGCGGCACGAACGACGCGCTGACCATCGCCTACGTGACGGCCGACTCCACGCCCTAGTGGTCACCTCCCGCACGCAGGCCATCCAGATCGATGGCCTGAAACAACTGCAGGCCGACCTGCGGGCGCTCGACGCGAAACTGCCGCGCGAGCTCCGCAAGGTCAACCTGTCCGTCGCGCAGCTGGTCGCCGACAAGGCGCGCGGCCGCGCGGCC
>NZ_DASXHW010000049.1:0-1879 GCF_036488105.1 Mycobacterium sp.
CTGGTCCTTCACGGTCTCGTGGAATCAGTTCCTCGAGTTCGTCAGCGACCAGGGCTACACGGCATACATCGACGCGCAGATCGACATCAAGGCACGCATCTGATGCCCACCACTAAGGAGCTCTACATGTTGGTTGTCTACACGGGTAACAACGATGAGGTTGAGATCGACGGTGTGGCCGAGCTGGCGCACCCCGGCGTGCCGATCGAGGTTCCCGACGCGGTTGGCGGCAAGGCACCGTCCGGCGAGCGTTGGACCGAGGACTACGACCCGGGCTTCGGGCTGCTCGCCCAGGTCGACAACTGGCAGACGCCAGCTGCCATGAAGAAAGCCGCACCCAAGAAGGCCGCACCCAAGAAGGCCGCGGCAACAAAGTCCACCGCCAACAAGGCGGCTCCCAAGAAGGCCGTGCTCAAGGGCGAGCGCGGTCCCGAGGTGCTGGATCGACCCGAGGACGCCGCAAAGCCGGCCGACGCTGAGGAGAGCAAGTAATGTCCGGAATTCTCTCGCAACTCGGCTTCTGTGAAGAGACGCAGACCACGCCTGCGATCTCCACCGCGATCGCGTCTGCCGGACCGCCGATCATCTTCACGCTGACCTTCGCGTCCGCGCACGGCCTGCTGCCCGGTGACACGATCACCCTCACCGGCTTCACGCCGTCCGGCTACAACGCGACGTGGACGATCTACCAGACCCCGACGACCACCACCGCGACCGTGGTGACGCTCACCAACCTCGGCAACTCCTCCGTGCAGGGCACCTACGTGGCCAGCATCTACGGCCGCGGCGGAACAGTGGACCGCTTCTACGACATGGTCAGCGAGGGCATGAAGCTCACCAGCCCGCGCATCGAGTCCGCAGGCCTGCGCGCCAACAACCGCGTCCAGAAGGCCGACAAGTGGGCGGTCAACCGGACCGGTGCGACCGGCCCGATCGTGCTCGAGGTGCAGACCAAGCAGTTCGGTCGCATCCTCAAGCACCTGATGGGCAACATCGCCACCACCGGACCGACCGACTCGGTGTTCACGCACACCGCGACGATCGGCGCGATGGTCGGCAAGTCGCTGCTGGCGCAGATCGGCAAGCCCTTCACGCAGTCCCAGATCAACTCGCCGTTCACCTATCCCGGTGTCAAGATCATCGACTGGACGTTCTCCTGCGCGCTCGACGGCGTCCTGCTGCTGACCCTGACGTTGGACGCCCAGGACGAGCAGACCAGCGTCGTGCTCGCGGCGGCGTCGTATCCGACCAACAGCGAGCTGCTCACCTACGCCGGCGGAACGGTCAGCATCGGCGGTGTCGCGGTCGACGTCTCCGACTTCACCCTCAAGTGCACGATGGGCTACAAGGCCGACCGCCGCTTCATCCGCGCCAACACGCTGCAGCGTGAACCGGCCGAGGGCCCGATGCGCATCTTCGACTGGACCGTCATGGCGGAGTTCACCGACATGCTGCAGTACTCCCGGTTCGCCTCGGTCAACCGCGCGGGCGCGCTGGCGACCTTCGTCGCCTCGTTCACCGGGCCGAGCCTGGTCGGCGCGGCATCGTTCGCGTCGATGACATTCACGTCCGGCACCAACGCCGCGCGCGTCGACTCCGACTCCCCGGTTGTGGCCGGCCCGGATCTGCTGCCGCTGCCGCTCGGCGGCAAGCTGCTCAACAGCCCGGGCGGCACGAACGATGCGCTGACCATCGCATACGTGACGGCCGACTCCACGCCCTAGTGGTCACCTCCCGTACGCAGGCCATCCAGATCGATGGCCTGAAACAACTGCAGGCCGACCTGCGGGCGCTCGACGCGAAACTGCCGCGCGAGCTCCGCAAGGTCAACCTGTCCGTCGCGCAGCTGGTCGCCGACAAGGCGCGCGGCCGCGCGGCC
>NZ_DASXHW010000051.1:0-5400 GCF_036488105.1 Mycobacterium sp.
TCAGACGACTCGGCGAAGGAATCGTCGAAATAGGCTCTGGCCCGTGCTGATCGGCTTGCTGCTCGCGCTGGGTTGTTCGGTGTGTTACGGCACGGCGACGGTGTTACAGGCCGCGGCGACCCGCTCGGTGGATTCCGGCGATAGCGATTCCGGCGTCGACGCGGCCCTGGTGCTGCGGGCGTTGCGGCAGTGGCGCTACTTGGTCGGCATCGGGCTGGACGGCCTGGGCTTCGTGCTGCAAGTGGCGGCGCTGCGATTGGTGCCGATCTACGTCGTCGCCGCCGCGATCGCCGGGTCGTTGGCCGTCACCGCGATTGTGGCGGCATGGGTGCTGTCCACACGGTTGTCGCGGGTCGAGTGGGCCGCCGTGGCCGTGGTGTGCGCGAGCCTGGCGATGCTCGGCCTTGCCGCCGGGCCGGAGGGGTCCGGGCACGGGCCTCCCCAGCTGGGCTGGGCGCTACTGGTGATCGTCGCCGTGGTGTTCACCGCCGGCGCGGCCGCGGGCCGGCTGAGTGACCGCACGCGCGCCCTCGTCCTGGGTTTGGGGGCCGGGTCCGGCTTCGGCGTCGTCGAGATCGCCGTCCGCTTGATCGACTCGATCGATCTGACCAAGGCTGGGTTCTATACCGATCCCGCCGTCTACGCGGTGATCGCCGGCGGGTTGGCGGGCTTTATGCTGCTCACTTCCGCTTTGAGCCGCGGTTCGGTGACCACGGCGGTGGCCGGGATGGTCGTCGGCGAGACGGTTGGCCCGGCGCTGGTCGGAGTGGCGTGGCTGGGTGACCAGACCCGGGCCGGCCTGGGCTGGATGGTGGTGGCCGGGTTCGTGGTAGCCGTCTTCGCGACCCTGGCGCTCAGCCGGTTCGGCGAGGCACCCGAACCTGCCGCGTCGTGAACGGGCTTTGACAGCAGTCGCGTTCGTGTTGAAAGCGTTCTGACGGCCGGAGTCGACGTGGGCTCCGCAGGCCGCATCGCCGACCCGTCGGCGGGGGTTACACACCAGTTGCAGGTTCAGCAAGTAGGCTCGAATTGTGCAGCGGCGAATCATGGGCATCGAAACCGAATTCGGTGTCACCTGCACTTTCCACGGTCATCGCCGTTTGTCGCCCGACGAAGTAGCCCGCTACCTGTTTCGACGGGTGGTGTCCTGGGGCCGCAGCTCCAATGTTTTCCTGCGCAACGGCGCACGGCTGTACTTAGACGTCGGTAGCCATCCGGAGTATGCGACCGCCGAATGCGACAGCCTGGTTCAGCTGGTCACCCATGACCGCGCGGGTGAGCGGGTACTCGAAGACCTGCTGATCGACGCCGAGCAGCGGCTGGCCGACGAGGGCATCGGCGGCGACATCTACCTGTTCAAGAACAACACCGACTCGGCGGGCAATTCCTACGGCTGCCACGAGAACTACCTGATCGTGCGGGCCGGCGAGTTCTCCCGCATCTCCGATGTACTGTTGCCCTTCCTGGTCACCCGCCAGCTGATCTGCGGCGCCGGCAAGGTGCTGCAGACCCCGAAGGCCGCCACCTTCTGCCTGTCGCAGCGTGCCGAGCACATCTGGGAAGGCGTCTCATCGGCTACCACCCGCAGCCGCCCGATCATCAACACCCGCGACGAGCCGCACGCCGACGCCGAGAAGTATCGGCGCCTGCACGTCATCGTCGGCGACTCCAATATGTGCGAGTCCACCACCATGCTGAAGGTGGGTACGGCGTCATTGGTGCTGGAAATGATCGAAGCCGGTGTGGCGTTCCGAGATTTCTCGTTGGACAACCCGATCCGCGCCATCCGCGAGGTCAGCCATGACGTCACCGGCCGGCGGCCGGTGCGGCTGGCCGGTGGGCGTCAGGCCAGCGCGCTGGACATCCAGCGGGAGTACTACGCGCGCGCCGTCGAGCATCTGCAGACTCGCGAGTCCAACCCCCAGATCGAGCAGGTGGTCGATCTGTGGGGTCGGCAGCTCGACGCGGTGGAGAGCCAGGACTTCGCCAAGGTCGACACCGAAATCGACTGGGTGATCAAGCGCAAGTTGTTCCAGCGCTACCAGGACCGCTACGACATGGAGCTGTCCGACCCGAAGATCGCCCAACTCGACCTGGCGTACCACGACATCAAGCGCGGCCGCGGCGTCTTCGACCTGCTGCAGCGCAAAGGTCTGGCGACGCGCATCACCACCGACGAGGAGATCGACGCCGCGGTGGATCAGCCGCCGCAGACCACCCGGGCACGGTTGCGCGGCGAGTTCATCAGCGCCGCCCAGGCCGCGGGTCGCGATTTCACCGTCGACTGGGTGCACCTCAAGCTCAACGATCAGGCTCAGCGCACCGTGCTGTGCAAGGATCCGTTCCGGTCGGTCGATGAGCGGGTCAAGAGGCTGATCGCCAGCATGTAGCCCGACGACGACGCGGTCCGGGTCACATCGGGGATGGGCCGGGTGAATTCCGTGCGAGATTCCGGCAATTAGGGTGGTGCGGGTGGCGGTTTCCAAAGTCGAAAGATTGATGAACCTCGTCATCGCACTGTTGTCCACCCGTAGCTACATCACCGCGGAGAAAATCCGATCCAGCGTCGCCGGATATGCGGACAGTGCCAGCGACGAAGCGTTCTCGCGAATGTTCGAGCGTGACAAGAATGAGCTGCGTGATCTGGGCATCCCGCTCGAGACCGGCAGGGTGTCGTCGTTCGATCCGATCGAGGGCTACCGGATCAACCGCGACGCGTATGCGCTGCCCGCCGTCGAGCTGACCGGGGACGAGGCCGCTGCGGTTGCCGTGGCCACCCAGCTGTGGGAGTCGCCGGAACTGATCACCGCAACTCAGGGCGCGCTGCTGAAGTTGCGGGCCGCGGGCGTCGACGTCGACCCGCTCGCGCCGATCGCCATCGCGTCGCCGGTCGGCAGCGTGGGACTGCGTGGATCGGAAGACGTTCTGGGACAGCTGCTCTTGGCGATCGACGCCGGGCAGGCCGTGCAGTTTCCGCACCGGCCGTCCCGCACGGACCCATATACCGTCCGCACGGTCGAGCCGTGGGGCGTGGTGACCGAGAAGGGCCGCTGGTATCTCGTCGGGCACGACCGCGACCGCGGCGCCACCCGCACCTTCCGGCTGTCCAGAATCGGCGACGAGGTGACACCGATCGGCGCGGCCGGCGCCGTGACCCGGCCCGTGGGCACCGACCTGCGCGAGATCGTTGCCAACGCCGTCGGCGACGCGCCGACGGGCGTGCGGGCTCAGGTCTGGGTTGCCGACGGGCGGGCCACCGCGCTGCGGCGCGACGGCACATCGCTGGGTTCCCGGCAGCTGAACGGGCGTGACGGCGACGTTATCGAACTCGACATCGGAACTACCGGTCGACAGGCGCGCGACATTGCCGGATATGGCCCCGACGCTGTGGTGCTGGAACCGGAGTCGCTGCGTGACGAGGTACTGGACCGGTTGCGCGCCCACGCTGGAGCGGGGGAGGCATGACGCCCGTGTCCACGCGCCTGGTGCGGTTGCTGAACATGGTGCCGTACTTCCAGGCCAACCCGCGGGTCACCCGCGCCCAGGCCGCATCTGACCTGGGCGTTTCGCTCAAGCAGCTGGGGGAGGACCTCGACCAGCTGTGGCTGTGTGGCCTGCCCGGCTACGGCCCGGGCGACCTGATCGACTTCGAATTCACCGGCGATACGGTCGAGGTGACGTTCTCCGCCGGGATGGACACCCCGCTGCAGCTCACCTCGCCGGAGGCCACCGGCCTGCTGGTGGCATTGCGCGCGCTCGCCGACATCCCCGGTCTGGTCGACCCGGCGGCGGCCCGCAGCGCGATCGCCAAAATCGAAGCCGCGGCCGGAGCCGCCGGCCACGGACACGACATGGCCGCGGTCGATGAGCCCGCGCCCGTCGAGAGTCAAGCCGCCGCCGCGGTGCGAGCCGCGGTTCGGGACCGCCGGGCGCTGACCATCGACTACTACGCCGCCTCGCACGACACGCTGTCCACCCGGGTCGTCGACCCGATTCGGATCGTGCTGGTCGGCGATCAGAGCTATTTGGAGGCGTGGTCGCGGGACGCCGAAGGCGTGCGGCTCTTCCGGTTCGACCGCATCGTCGACGCCAGCGTGCTCGACGAGCCTTCTGCGCCACCGGAACCCGCGATCCAGGCGCCTCCGGACACCTCGCTGTTCGACGCCGACCCGTCGCTGCCGTCGGCGACACTGCAGCTGGCGCCCGAGGCCTCGTGGATGTTCGAGTACTACCCGATGCGTCTGCTCCACGAACTGCCCGACGGCTACTGTGAGGCAGCCATGACCTATGCCTCCGAAGACTGGATGGCGCGTCAGGTGCTGGGGATGGGGTCGGCGGTCCGCGTTCTGGGACCGGATTCGCTGGCCACGCGGGTGCGTGAGGCAGCCGCGGCGGCGCTGGAGTCCTACCAGGCCGCGGCGCGGCCCGGCTGATGAACCAAATGCTGCGGTAGCATCGTTGTGACATCTGGAGGTAAATAAAAGTGAATGCTCTGACTCCGGGTCACCTGGCTATCATCGCGGTCCTGGTGATTGTTCTTTTCGGCGCCAAGAGGCTTCCCGAGGCCGCTCGCTCACTGGGCAAGTCGATGCGGATCTTCAAGTCGGAGGTCCGCGAACTGCAAAGCGACAAACCCGAAACGCCCGCCACCCAAGCCGCGCCGGCTCAGCCGGTGCATTCCGAGCGGGTCGAACCGCCGGCGGCTGACGGTCGGCCGGCCTAGCCTGGCATCGCCCCCGCGGCGCCCGAGCGCCATTTCACTGTGCGCACCACCGGTTTATTCAGGCAGCTAGATCCGCGTTTCCGTCGTAGCCGCATCAACCCCGACGCGACCATGTCGCTCGTCGACCATCTCACCGAGTTGCGCGCACGACTGCTGCTCTCGTTGGCGGCTATCGCGCTCACCACGACGTTGGGTTTCGTCTGGTATTCGCACCCGCTGTTCGGGCTGGAAAGTCTGGGCGAGTGGCTGCGGCACCCCTACTGTGCGCTCCCCCCCTCTGCGCGCGCGGACATTGCCAACGGCCAGTGCCGGTTGCTGGCCACGGCGCCCTTCGACCAGTTCATGTTGCGGTTGAAGGTCGGGTTGACGGCCGGGGTGGTGCTGGCCTGCCCGATGTGGTTCTACCAACTCTGGGCGTTCATCACCCCCGGGCTGTACAAGAAGGAACGGCGCTTCGCCGTCGCATTCGTCGTGCCGGCCGCATTGCTGTTCGTCACCGGCGCGGTGCTGGCGTACCTGGTGCTCGCCAAGGCGCTGCACTTCCTGTTGACGGTCGGCAGCGACGTGCAGGTGACCGCGCTGTCCGGCGACCGGTACTTCGGCTTCCTGATCAATTTGCTGCTGGTGTTCGGCGTCAGCTTCGAATTCCCGCTGCTGGTGGTGATGCTCAACTTCGT
>NZ_DASXHW010000114.1:0-5501 GCF_036488105.1 Mycobacterium sp.
TCACGTAATCGCGGCCGAGAAGCAGCGCGCGAGCCCGCGCGAGCTGCACCAGATCGATCTCCGCACGCGGGCTGGCCCCCACCGCCACCTGCGGGTGATGCCGAGTCGCAGTAGCCAGCGACACCACATAGTGCAGGACGTCTTCGTGCACGCTCACTTGCTCGACGGACTCGCGCATCGCCAGCAGATCATGCGCGTCGACAACCTGATTGACCGTCGGCTCGGCCGATCCCCGATCCAGGCGGCGGCGCAACATGGACGCCTCGTCTTGCTCGGAGAGATAACGCAGTTCGAGACGAATCGCGAAGCGATCCAGCTGTGCCTCCGGCAGTGGATATGTGCCCTCGTATTCGATCGGGTTGTCGGTCGCCAGAACAATGAAGGGTTCGGGCAGAAGATGCGTCGTGCCGTCGATGCTGACCTGGCGTTCGGCCATCGCCTCTAGAAGCGCCGCTTGGGTTTTGGGTGGTGTCCGATTGATCTCGTCGGCCAGCAGCAAGTTGGTGAAGATCGGGCCTGGACGGAACTCGAAGTGACCCGACTGCATGTCGTAGATCGTCGAGCCGAGCAAGTCCGCCGGCAACAGATCGGGCGTGAACTGCACGCGAGTGAAATCTAGCCCGAGCGCCGCGGCGAAGGACCGGGCTATCAGCGTTTTGCCGAGACCAGGCAGATCTTCGATCAGCACGTGCCCGCGGGCGAGCACCGTTGTGAGAATGAGTGTGAGCGCCGACCGCTTCCCCACCACGACGCGCTCGATCTCGTCCAGCACCTCCACCGCGCGGGCGGCGGTGGTCGCCACCGGCATAGCCGTCTCCGAGGTCATATCCGCCGCTTACCTTTTGTCATACCTGCTCCAACCGTTCCAGGATTTCCTCCAGCGTCGCCCGGCCCGGCCCGGGTTCACTGCCACCGGTGTGCGCAACATTGTTCGGGTTCACCCAGGCCCACAGCTCCGCGCCGAAAAGTGTTCGCCCAGTGGCATCGAACGCCGCCGGGTCCTTGGCCTGCTTTTGTCCGGTCGCAATCGCGAACCGCCGCGCCAGCATGGGGCGCAAATGCCGGTCCCAATCGGCCCGGGTTGATTCCGACCGGTGAATCAGTGTCTGAGTCCGCGACAACCAGCCGCGCAGCGATTCCTCGAGAGCGTTCGGGATCGTCGACGACGGTGGTTCGAAATCGCGCCCAAGGAACTGGCGCACGCTGATCAATGCGAAAAGCACTGCGGCACCTGCCGCCCAGAACACGAGCCGGCGATCGTGCAGCGTCAGCGCGGCCAGCTCCGCGCTCAGCACCAGGGAAACACCAAGTGCGATCAGCTTTTTCATACCGAACTCCGCATGTCAGCGAGAACCAGCTGCAACACACGCAGTGCTCTGCTCCGATGCTCTTCGGTCATCACATGTGGGCTGAAGCGCGCCTCTTCGAACAGGTTCACCAGCTCCGCGGCATTGTCGATGTGCAGCGCGTGGTGTTCGACGGCCCGTGCCAAAACCTCTGTCGGAGTGTCGAAATCCTGCGGTGCCGCTCCGGGGAAATGCCGCAGCTCGAGTTCCATCGCCGCATAGCACGCGATGATCGCCTGCCGCGGTTCGTGATTAGGGTCCTCGATCTCAGCCAAGCCACTTTCGGCCGCCCGCACCAGCGAGGAGGCCGCGGCGGCAGAAATCGGTTCGCCGATCGGCGAGGGCGCAGAGACGCTCGGCTCGACTGTCCGGCGGCGGCGGGCCACCATCGCACCCGCGACGATCATCACCAGCAACGCCACCGTGCTGGCGATGAGATAGTGCAACACGTCACGATCGGCGCCATTGTCTTGCGACCCCGGTGGACGGGGCGCGTTGTTCGCCGGCGTGGAAACGGTGGATTGCGGAGTGGACGGCGGCTGGCCAAGTCCATGCGGCCCGACGAACCGCGACAGCAACCACAACAGCAGCAGCCACGCCAGCAACACCGCGAGCCCGATCAACAACACCCGCCATCCCGGTCGGCCCTGGCCACGGGAAAACCGGTCCGACAGCGGACTGGCGCTGGACGCAACTCGGCGCGGATCGCGCAATCGGCTGATCAACGCTACCGCCACGATCACCAGCGACACCGTGAGTAGGACCGCCACATAAAGCAGCGATGAACCACTCTGCGGTGGTCGCTGCTGGCCGGCATGCTCGACGCCGGGTAGATATCCGCGCAAAGACGCGGCGATAGCGATCAAGAGCACGATCACGGCGACCACGCGGCCCGTCGCCTTATCCATCATTGGCACACCACTCGACCGGTTGCCTGCCGCTGTTGCGGCCTTCTGGCCATCCTGGCACGTAAGTCGCCCGGACTGCCAGCGATCGGTGCAGTTCAGTGACGCTCGGCCAGCTCGGCAAGCCGATCCAGTGAGGCCCGAAGCTTCTCGCTCGTGGTAGCGCGGGCGCGCGGGAGCCGGTTCTGATCGGTCAATTGCGACCAGTCGTAGGTGTGGGTAACCCGGGTGCGGCCGCCGTCCAGCGGCTCGAGCTCCCAGCGCCACAGATGACCCGGCGGGGGTTGGCCTACCTCGGATGGATTCCACGCGATACTACGGGCTTCAACGAAGTCGACAACGTGGTTCTCGCGGATGCTGTCATTGGTCAGCGTCATGCGGAACACTTCACCGACGCTCCGGATCCGTTGCCCCGGTTCAGCTTTGACGAGGTTGTCATTGCCGTCCCACAGCGGCTGCTGCGAGGGGTCGGCAATCAGCTCGAAGATCCGCTCCGCGGTTGCGGCGATCTCGCGGGTCGCGCTCACCACCCTGGGGACTTCGGGGTCGTCGGCCACTACGCAATTAAAGATCAACCCCGCCGATAGGGCGCAAGGTAGGCCGGCTGTTGGATCGCCCGATCGAGGTCGTCGACGGGGATCGGCGTTCCCGCCCGCAGGGTGAGCGGCACGACGCCCGCCCAGTACGGCAACTCGGCGTCTTCCGGGTCGTCGACGGGCCCGCCGGTCCGCACCTTGGCCGACACCTCGACGAGATCGAGCGCCAGCACGGCGGTCGCGGCGAGTTCGCGCGCGTTGGGTGATCTGGTGTCGACGGAACGCCCGGGCGCGACGTGATCGAGCAGCGCCGCGAAAGCGCGCAATTTCTCGTCGCGGTCCTGCACCAGGCGGGCATTGCCGACGGCGACCACCGACCGGAATTCCATCGAGTGGTGCATCGCTGAACGGGCGAAGACCAGGCCGTCGACCAGGGTGGCTGTGACGCAGACGGGCAAGCCGCCCGTCGAACCTGCGGCGAGCATCGGGCCGCTGCCGGTGGATCCGTGCAGGTAGAGCATCTCGCCCAGCCGCGCGTGGGTGGTCGGCAACACCACCGGTCCATCGGCACCGACGAACCCGACGTGACAGATCAGGGCCTCGTCGAGAATGCCGTGAACAGTGGCCCGGTCGTAGCGAGCGCGCTCGCGATACCGGGTCGGGGTGGTCCGGTTAGTCGGTGCGTATGCCGATTTTGCAGACACGGTTGCCTCCAGATTTGTACTAGTACATACTTATCTCTGTGCCAGAACAATACACGATCCGCGGTACCGGTGCGGAGGCGATCGCATCCGACGTCGAAGACGCCATCTCGACCGGCGCCCTGGCGCCCGGCGCCGGGCTGCCACCGATCCGGCAGCTGGCCGCCCAGCTCGGCATCAACGCGAATACGGCGGCCGCGGCCTACCGCCTGCTGCGCGAACGCGGCGCCATCGAGTCGGCGGGCCGGCGCGGCACCCGGGTGCGGGACCGGCCTGCGACCACGCCGCGCTCGCTGCGGGGCATCGCTGTTCCCCCGGGTGTGCGCGACCTGTCCAGCGGCAACCCGGACCCGGCCTTACTGCCCATCGCTGGGCTCAGTTCGCGGCGAAACACACCAGTGCTGTACGGCGATCCGGCGGTCTCGCCCGAGTTGGCGGAGTACGCCCAGTCGTCGCTGACCGCGGACGGCGTTCCGGCCGAGCACATCGCGGTGACCGCCGGAGCCCTCGACGGCATCGAGCGGGTGCTTAGTGCCCAGCTGCGTCCCGGCGACCGCGTGGCGGTCGAAGATCCCGGTTGGGCGAACCTGCTGGATCTGCTTGCCGCGCTCGGCTTTCCGGCTGAGCCAATCAGAGTCGACGACGACGGGCCGCTGACCGCCGATGTCGCCCGCGCGCTGAGCCGCGGGGTACGCGCGATGGTGGTGACGACGCGCGCGCAGAACCCGACCGGTGCCGCCGTCTCCGCTGCACGGGCAAAGGAGTTGCGCGCGTTACTCGTTGACCACCACGACGTGTTGCTCGTCGAAGACGATCATTGCGCAGGCATCGCCGGCGCACCGTTGCACACCCTGGCCGGCGCGACCCGGCAGTGGGCGTTCGTGCGGTCGGCGGCCAAGGCATACGGGCCTGACCTGAGACTCGCACTGCTGGCCGGCGATCGGCGGACGGTCGAGCGCGTACACGGGCGGCTGCGGTTGGGACCGGGGTGGATCAGCCACCTGCTGCAAGACGTCGCAGTCAACTTGTGGCGCGACAAGGCCGTCAGCCGCAGGGTGCAGGAGGCCGAAATCGCCTACACCCGCAAGCGTGAGCTGCTGCACGCGGCGCTGGCCGATCGTGGTGTGGCATCTCGCGGCCGGTCCGGCCTCAACGTCTGGATTCCGGTGCCGGACGAAACGGTGGCGATCACCCGGCTGTTGAGCGCGGGCTGGGCCGCGGCGCCGGGAACACGATTCCGGATCGCAACTCCGCCGGGGATACGGATCACCGTCTCCAGCATCGACATCGACGACATCGGCCCGCTGGCCGACGCACTCGCCGAGGCGGTTCACGCCGTCGGCCGCTCCAGCGTCTGAGTTATCCACAGTTGGCAGCCCAAAGATGTTGCGCTTCAACCGATTACCAAAGTTCATCGATATGTTAGCCGCCGTCGGCTAATAATTGTGATGCAACCTCTCCCAAAGGACGCGGATATGCGAGTGAGACTTCGACAGGTGGCTTTGGTAGCTGCCGATCTGGCGCCGGTGGAGGCCGGCATCAGCGAAGAACTCGGAGTAGAGCTGTGCTACCGAGACCCCGATGTCGGGGTGTTCGGTCTCAAAAACGCGCTCTTTCCTATCGGAGACAAGCTGCTCGAAGTGGTCTCACCGGTGCGGGCAGGTACAACCGCGGGCCATCAGCTCGACAAGCGCAAGGGCGATGGCGGGTACATGGTTATTCTCCAGGTCGACGATCTCGATGAGATGAGGCGGCGTATTGAAACCCACAATGTACGAGTCGTTTTCACGGCGGCCCGGCCGGACATCACCGGCATACACCTGCACCCGAAGGACGTCGGCGCCGCGATTCTGTCGGTCGATCAATCCGACCAATGGGATGACTGGGGCTGGGCTGGACCCGACTGGCGCCACCACATCGCGACCCGCGTTGTCACCGACATGGTCGGCGTGGCGATGCAATCAGAGCACCCGGCTAGTACGGCCGAGAGGTGGGCGGCGTTGGTCGGGGGTG
>NZ_DASXHW010000194.1:0-7163 GCF_036488105.1 Mycobacterium sp.
ACCCTCGTTCGGCTCGATCGTCGCGAACGGGTAGTTGGCGGCGACCACGTTGTTTCTGGTCAGCGCGTTAAACAGGGTCGATTTGCCGACATTCGGCAAACCCACAATCCCAAGGCTCAGGCTCACAGGGACTCAAGTGTAAGAGAGCCAGACTGCGGCCTTTGACGCGCTGTCGCGCGCGTGCGGCACGCCCACGCATTACTAACGAGGTCGTTACGCGTCTTTCGGCGTCAAACCGGTACGGTCGACATGTGTCAGAACAGCAGGACCGGTCGGCGGTGGCCACACATCACCGCTCGATAATCCCCGGAATTCCTGGTGTGCCGTGGTGGGCCGCAGTGGTAGTCGCCGTGACCGGAGTCGCTGTCGGCCTCGCTTTCGACGCCGGGTCCGGCAAGGAGCTGACCATCGTTTTCTCCGCCCTGTATGTGGCGGGATGCGTAGCTGCGTTGCTGGCCGTTCGCCAGTCCGGAATTTTCACCGCGATCATCCAGCCACCGCTGATCTTGTTCTGCGCGGTGCCCGGCGCCTACTTCCTGTTCCACGGCGCCAAATTCACCGGCATCAAAGACCTGCTGATCAACTGTGGCTACCCCTTGATCGAGCGTTTCCCGCTGATGCTGTTCACCTCGTTGGGCGTCCTGGTGCTCGGCTTGATCCGGTGGTACCTGGGCAGGTCCCACGCGGCTGCGGCGGAAGCCACCGATCCCGCCGACCCTGCCGGCGAGGACGGACCGCTCGGACTGGTCGCGCGGCTGACGGCGATGTTCAACCGCGAGCCCGCCGACGAGACCGTCGACGGGGCGGCCAGGACGCGGTCGCGCCGAACCCACGCCGTCGAGCGTTCCGCGCGATCGATCACGTCCGACGCACGTCGAACCGGTAAGCGTCCGGCGTCGACGCGGACCCGGCGGGAACGGCCATCACTGGACGCTCGGGCCCCGCTGGAAGATGGGGCGGACCCGGCCCGCGAGCGCGCCCGGCGTCGACGCCCGACGCGCGAATTCGATGCTCCCGAACCGCCCCGACGCAGCAGGTTGCCGCGTGACCCGGACCTGCGTGGCCGCCCGCCGCGGGACGTCCGGCGTGAACCGCACACTCGCAGAGATCGCCCCGCCAGCCGCTTCGACCCGTACGAACCCATGGAGCCCTTCGACGCCGCTCCTCCGCCCCCGCAGCGGCGCAGGCCCGCACCGAACGGGACCACCGCGACCCATCACCCGATCTCACAGGTCAGGTATCGGAAGGCAGCCGGAGCCGACGAGCCGCTCGACGAGCGCCCGCGCCGGCCACGCCGGCCCGCGGGCGATTCCCGGGACTAACCGCCGCGCGCCGGCCTGATCTCCCGGGGCAGCGCGAACACCAGCGTCTCATTGGCTGTCGTCACCGGCTGGACCACGTCATAGCCGTACTCGGCCAACCGCTCCAGCACGCCGCGGACCAGCACCTCCGGCACTGACGCGCCAGACGTGACTCCGACGGTGGTGACGCCCTCCAGCCAGGCGGGATCGATGTCGTCGGCGTAGTCGACCAGATGCGCGGCCGACGACCCGGCGCCCAACGCGACCTCGACCAAGCGCACCGAGTTCGACGAGTTGCGCGACCCGACGACGATCACCAGCTCGCACTCCGGCGCCATCGCCTTGACCGCCACCTGCCGATTCTGGGTCGCATAGCAGATGTCATCGCTGGGCGGGTCCTGCAGTTGCGGGAAGCGGACCCGCAGCCGTTGCACGGTCTCCATCGTCTCGTCGACGGACAGCGTGGTCTGCGACAACCAGATCACCTTGTTCTCGTCGCGAACGGTCACACCGTCGACCGCACTCGGACCGTCGACCAGCTGCACGTGGTCTGGGGCTTCACCGGCAGTGCCGACGACCTCCTCGTGGCCCTCGTGGCCGATCAGCAGGATGTCGTAGTCGTCGCGGGCGAATCGCTTGGCCTCGTTGTGCACCTTGGTGACCAGCGGACAGGTGGCGTCGATGACCTGCAGCTGCCGCTCGGCGGCCGTCGTGTGCACGGTCGGGGCCACGCCGTGGGCGGAGAACACCACGATGGCGCCTTCGGGCACCTCGTCGGTCTCTTCGACGAACACCGCACCGGCTTTGGCCAGCGTTTCCACCACGTGGCGGTTGTGCACGATCTCATGCCGGACGTAGACGGGTGCGCCGTGCTTTTCCAGCGCACGTTCGACGGTCTCGACCGCACGATCGACGCCGGCGCAGTACCCACGGGGCTCGGCCAGCAGGACACGCTTGCCGGTCACCGGCTCCGTAACCGAGGCGGTGGCACCCGGGATCCCCATGTTCACGGTCGGTGGCATGTCCACCAGGGTACTTTCTGCCGACACTGGCCCGCGAACTCGCGCGCTCAGCTTGGAGTTGTCCGCCGGTTAAGGCAGTCTTGACCGCATGGCTACTGCACCGTATGGGGTCCGGCTGCTGGTGGGCGCTGCGACGATGGCCGTCGAAGAGACGATCAGGCTGCCGAAAACCATCCTGATGTATCCGATGACGCTGGCCAGCACGGCCGCGCACGTCGTGATGCGGTTCCAGCAGAACGTCGCCGAGCTGGTGATCAAAGGCGATGCCACCTTGGAGCACATCTTCCCGCCCAAGGACGAGCAGCCGGAGTGGGCGACATTCGACGAGGACCTGCCCGACGATGACGATGACGACGCGTCCGCGCCCGACCTTGAGCGCCGCAGCGAGGGACGGTTCGCGTTGTACACCTCCCCCGATGGGGCCACGGCCCCGCCTGATTCCCCGGCAAGGTCAGCCGCAAAGCCGCCGACGCAGACGGTGTCTGCCCCCGAGGTGGTCGAGGAGCTGGACTACGAACAGCTGACCCTGGCCCAGCTGCGGGCCCGGCTGCAATCACTCGATGTCGACGAGCTCGAAGCCCTGCTGGCCTACGAGGAGGCCACCAAAGGGCGCGCGCCGTTCCAGACGCTGCTGGCTAACAGGATCACGCGCGCGACGGCGAAGTGACCGCCAACCCTGTCAGCAATGCCAATACGCCGGCCGGCTCGGCGAATTCGGCCGAGAACCCATTTCCGGTTCGCGCGGTCGCCATCCGAATCGCAAGCTGGATCGACAAATTGGGCGCGGTCTGGGTCGAAGGCCAGCTGACCCAGATCAACATCCGGCCGGGCGCCAAGACAGTGTTCATGGTGCTGCGCGATCCGGCCGCCGACATGTCGCTGACCGTGACCGCGCCGCGCAACCTGGTTGACAACGCGCCGGTCAAGCTCGCCGAAGGCGTGCAGGTGGTGGTCTGCGGCAAGCCGAACTTCTTCACCGGCCGAGGAACACTCACGTTGCGGCTCAGCGAAATACGCGCAGTGGGCATCGGTGAACTGTTGGCCCGCATCGAGCGATTGCGCCAGCTGCTGGCCGCCGAAGGCCTCTTCGATCCACGCCTCAAGCGGCCAATCCCGTTCCTGCCCAGCATGATCGGGCTGATCACCGGCCGGGCCGGCGCGGCCGAACATGACGTGACGACGGTGGCCGCCGCACGCTGGCCCGGGGTGCGGTTCGCCGTCCGCAACACCGCCGTCCAGGGCCCGACCGCGGTCTCCCAGATCGTTACGGCGTTGCGGGAGTTGGACTCCGACCCAGACATCGATGTCATCGTGGTGGCCCGCGGCGGCGGCAGCGTGGAGGACTTGCTGCCGTTCTCCGACGAGACGTTGTGTCGGGCGATCGCCGCATGCCGCACGCCGGTAGTCAGCGCGGTCGGCCACGAGCCCGATAATCCGTTGTGCGATCTGGTCGCTGACCTGCGGGCGGCCACCCCGACCGACGCCGCCAAGAAGATCGTCCCGGATACCGCGGCCGAGCAGCACCTGCTCGATGACCTGCGCCGGCGCGGCGCCCAGGCGCTGCGCAACTGGGTGGGCCGCGAGGAGCGGGCGCTGGCGCAGTTGCGCAGCCGGCCAGTGCTGGCCGCGCCGCTGGCCGCACTCGCGACGCGCGCCGACGAGATTCACCGCGCCCGATCCGCGGTTCGCCGCGACATCACCCGACTGATCGACGTGCAAGCCGAACGTGTCGCGCACCTGTCGGCCCGGCTGGCGACGCTGGGTCCGGCGGCCACCCTGGCCCGCGGCTACGCCGTGGTGCAGACGGTTGGTGCCGCGGGTTCTGCTGCGGTGTTGCGATCCGTTGACGACGCCCCGACGGGAACCGCGCTGCGGGTACGGGTCGGCGACGGCGCGATCGCGGCGACGAGTGAGGGGCCAGCCGATGGCGAGTGACGGGGCTACACCTATTAGTCAGCTGGGGTATGAAAAATGCCGCGACGAGCTGATCGAGGTGGTCCGGCTTCTGGAGCAGGGTGGACTCGACCTGGATGCATCGCTGCAGCTATGGGAAAGAGGCGAGCAGCTGGCTAAACGATGCGAGGAGCACTTAGCTGGTGCGCGTAAGCGGGTGACCGACGTGTTGGCCGCCGGCGAGCCCGACGATCCTTGACATCGCAACGATTTCTCGGACCTTTATTCGAAACTGGAACACGTTTCAGTTATCCTCAGCGGCATGGCTTACTCTTCTGGGATCTCTGGAACCGCGCCGACCGCACCGCTGGGCCGAGTGCTCGTCACCGGCGGCTCCGGTTTCGTCGGCGCCAACCTGGTAACCACCCTGCTCGATAAGGGTTACCAAGTGCGGTCCTTCGACCGGTCGCCCTCACCACTGCCCGCCCAGCCGGGCCTGGAAGTGCTCCAAGGCGATGTCTGCGACCGCGACACCGTCGCGGGCGCCGTCTCCGGGATCGACACCGTCTTCCACACCGCGGCGCTCATCGAGCTGATGGGTGGCGCGTCGGTCACCGAGGAGTACCGGCAGCGCAGCTTCGCCGTCAACGTCGAGGGAACCAAGAATCTGGTGCATGCCGCACAGGCCGCCGGGGTGAAACGGTTCGTCTACACCTCGTCGAACAGCGTGGTGATGGGCGGCAAACGCATCTCCGGCGGAGACGAGACGTTGCCCTACACCGACCGTTTCAACGACCTCTACACCGAGACCAAAGTGGTAGCCGAGCGATTCGTGCTGTCCCAGAACGGAATAGACGGACTTCTGACGTGTGCGATCCGGCCGAGTGGAATCTGGGGCCGCGGCGATCAGACGATGTTTCGCAAGGTGTTCGAAAGCGTGCTGGCCGGCCACGTCAAGGTGCTGGTCGGCCGCAAGGCCGCCCGCCTGGATAACTCCTACGTGCACAACCTGATTCACGGCTTCATCCTGGCCGCACAACACCTCGCCCCCGGTGGTACCGCGCCCGGGCAGGCGTACTTCATCAACGATGCCGAACCGGTGAACATGTTCGAGTTCACCCGCCCGGTGATCGCGGCATGTGGAGAGCGCCTGCCGCGGCTGCGGATCTCCGGCGCCGCGGTACGCGCGGCGATGCTTTGTTGGCAGCGGCTGCATTTCCGGTTCGGGTTCCCACAGCCCCCGCTGGAGCCGCTGGCCGTCGAGCGGCTGTACCTGGACAACTACTTCTCGGTCGACAAGGCCACCCGCGATCTCGGCTACCGGCCGCTGTTCACCACCGAGCAGGCGATGACCGAGTGCCTGCCCTACTACACCGAGTTGTTCGCCCAGATGAAAGCGGCCGCCAGTCCCGCACCGGTGGCCGTTGTCGCGCCCGCTGTAGCCGAATAGACGGCATATTCCGCGTCCCGTGTAGCGTATTGCGCCATGCGCGCCGGCGACGATGCACTGGGAAGCGATGCGAAGGAGCGGCGCCGATGACCGCCGAAACTGTGCTGGTTACAGGGGCATTCGGGCTAGTCGGCTCGGAGACCGTGCGACAGCTGATGGTCGACGGTCATCACGTCATCGCCACCGATCTTGATGTGCCGGCCAATCGCAAGGCGGCCGACCGGATACCGTCCACGCAGGTGCGGTGGGCCGACCTCACCGATCCGAATGCGGTCGGCGAACTGCTGCGCGAAGTGTCGCCGTCGGCGATCATTCACCTGGCGGCGATCATTCCGCCGGCCTGCTACGCCCGGCCGGCGCTGGCCCGTCGGGTCAACGTCGACGCGACGGGATACCTCGTCGACGCCGCTGTTGCACTGCCGGCACCGCCACGGTTCATCCAGACCTCCAGCGTCGCCGCCTACGGCGCCCGCAACCCGCATCGCATCAGCGACGTGCTCACCGCCGACACCCCGCTGCGGCCCTCCGACATCTACGGCGCCCACAAGGTGGAGGCCGAGAAGCTGGTGCGCGCATCGGGGCTGGACTGGGTGGTGCTGCGACTGGGCGGCGTGCTCTCCGCCGAGCCCCGCTTCGATCTCGACCTGGACACCATCTACTTCGAGGCGTCGCTGCCCATCGACGGCCGGATCCAGACCGTCGACGTGCGCGATGTCGCACACGCCTTCATCGCCGCGACGACCGCGCCGGTGATCGGCGAGACGCTGTTGATCGGCGGCGACGAGTCGCACCGGCTGGTCCAGGGCGACCTCGCCCCGTCGATGGCGGCCGCGATGGGTTTGGTCGGCGGAATACCCACCGGCCGCAAGGGCGACCCGAACATCGACGAGGACTGGTTCGGTACCGACTGGATGGACACTACGCGATCCGCGGAAGCCCTGAATTTCCAGCGGTTTTCGTGGCCACAGCTGCTGGCCGAGACGGCCGAGCGAATGGGCTGGCGCCGCTACCCGGCGCGGCTCGGCGCCCCGCTGACCCGTGCGCTGCTCCAACGCCGCTCGCCGTATTTCCGCTACCCCGGCCGCTACGCCGACCCGTGGGGCGTTATCGAGGCGAAATGGAATGACCCACGACCCGACGGGCGCAACGTATGACTCATCGCACCGCTGACGTCGTCGGCGGCGCCTCCGGCATCGGCACGCTCGGGCTGATCACCGAACTGCCCGCGGTGGTGTTCCTGTGCAAGTCGCCGTGGCTGACCGGTGCGGTGCTCGACCTCAACGGCGGTGCGCACATGATGCGCTACCCCGACCTGATGGGCCACGTGAGGAAGCTGGCCGCACAGTGAGCTCAAGGACTGCAAGGGCTTTCACCGGCAAGCAGGCCATCGTCACCGGTGCCGGCTCGGGCATCGGCGCCGCGCTGTGCCGTGCATTGGTCACCGCCGGCGCCGATGTGGTCTGCACCGACGTCGACGGCGCCGCGGCGGCCCGCACC
>NZ_DASXHW010000200.1:0-9402 GCF_036488105.1 Mycobacterium sp.
CGAGCAGCCCGCACCGGTGACGTCGGCCAAGCTCCCGCCGGTTGACATGGCGGCCACGCCGAGCCGCACCTCGAGTCCTGGGCCCTCAACGCGGCCCGAGCAGCCGGTGGTGGTCAGTGTGGTGGGGCTGGTGCACACGCCTGGTCTCGTCACGCTGCCGCCCGGCGCGCGAATCGCCGACGCGCTGAAGGCCGCCGGCGGCAGCACTGACGGCGCGGACACCATGGGTCTCAACATGGCTCGGCAAGTTGATGACGGCGAGCAGATCGTGGTGGGTATGGCGCCGGTCAAAGGACAGCCGGCGGTGCTGGGTAGTTCGGTGAGTCCCGGTTCGGCGGGCCCTGGCACGCCCAGCTCCACGCCCCGACCGGCCAAGGGCGCCCCGGCCGCGCTGATCAACCTCAACACGGCGACCGTCGAGCAATTGGACACCCTGCCCGGCGTAGGGCCGGTGCGGGCGGCCGCCATCGTGGCCTGGCGGAACGCCCACGGAAAGTTCACCAGCGTCGACCAGTTGGGGGAGGTCGACGGCATCGGTCCCGGGCGGCTGGAAAAGCTGCGCCCGCTGGTCGGTGTCTGAGGCAGGTGGCGCAATCATCCAGCGCCGACCCAACGACGGCGCGGCTGGATGCGCGTCTGGTGCCGGCCGCAGTGACCAGTTGGGTGGTGACAGCCGCGGGAATCGTGTGGCCGATCGGGAACATCGTCGGGACGCTGTGTGCGGCAGGCAGTGTGTCCGGCGCACTGCTGTGGCGTGCTGGCGCCCACCGGTCGCGGATGCGGACGTTCGGCATCGGCGTGGCCGCCGCGGGCGTCGTCGGTGCGGGTTTCGGGTTCGCGATCGCATTGCGCGCCAACGCAGTCGCCCACCACCCGATTGTGGCGACCTTTGGCACCAGCGCGGAGGTGGCCGTCACGCCCACCGAAAGCGCCGTACCGGTCGGCCACGGACGCCTGCTGTTCCGCGCCGTGCTGCGTCAACTGGGGAGCAGCCAGACTTATGGCCGCGCAGTCGTTTTCGCACCCGCGCGGGACTTCGGCGCCGTGATGGTCGGCCAGCCGATGCGGTTTCGCGCCAGAATGAGCCCGCCCACCCGTCACGATCTGACGGTGGCCGTGATCACTGCGATCGGTACGCCGACCACCGGCCGCGCCGGGCCGCTACATCGGGCTGCGTACGCGGTCCGCGCGGGGTTCGCGGATACGGCTCGTCGCGTGCTGCCCGCCGACCAGGCGGCGATGCTGCCGGCGCTAGTCCTCGGTGACATGTCCACCGTCACCCCGGTGACCGGGCAAGAATTCCGCACCGCCGGTCTGACGCACCTCACCGCGGTCTCCGGGGCGAACGTCACGATCGTCTGTGGAGCGGTGCTGTTTTCGTCGCGGCTGCTCGGCCCGCGGGCCGCGGTGACGTTGGCCGGCATTGCTTTGGTGCTGTTCGTCATCGTGGTGCAGCCCACCGCCAGCGTGTTGCGGGCGGCGGTGATGGGCGCGATCGCTTTGGTGGGTGTGCTGTCGTCGCGGCGACGGCAAGCAATTCCGGCGTTGGCCGGCACCGTGCTGGTGTTGATGGTGGTCGCGCCGCAGCTGGCGGTCGACGTGGGCCTGGCTTTGTCAGTGGTGGCGACGGCCGCGCTGGTGGTCATCGCACCGGTCTGGTCGCGCCGTCTGGTCGCAGCGGGCTGGCCCAAACCGCTGGCCGACGCCGGCTGCGTGGCGTGTGCCGCGCAGTTGGTGACGGCGCCGCTGATCGCCGGCATCTCGGGCCGGGTGAGCCTGGTGTCGGCGGCAGCCAATCTCGCGGTCGCGGCGCTGATCGCGCCGATCACCGTGCTCGGCACCGCCGCGGCCGGGCTGTGCCTGTTCTGGCCGTCCGGGGCGCAACTGCTGATCCGGTTCACCGGCCCCGAACTGTGGTGGTTGTTGCGGATCGCGCATTGGGCCGCGAATGTCCCCGCGGCGAGCGTGCCGGTACCGGACGGGATCGCTGGTGTGCTGGCCGTCGGCGCCGCAGGACTGCTGACCGTGCTGCTCTGGCGGTGGCGGTGGTTCCGGGCCGGTTTGGCGCTGGCAGCCTGCGCGCTGCTCGCCTGGTCGTTGTCGGGTCTGCTGACGGGGGCCGGCGGCTCTGTCGGCCGGACATGACACGATCAACTGGTGAGCCAGCACGATTCGGCATTGCATCTCGTACTGGGGGATGAGGAGCTGCTGGTTGAGCGCGCCGTCGCGGACGTGCTGCGCGCGGCGCGCCAGCGCGCCGGCACCGACGACGTCCCGGTGAATCGGGTGCGGGCCGGCGACGTCGGTGTCTACGAGCTGGCCGAATTACTGAGCCCGTCGCTGTTCGCCGACGAGCGCGTCGTCGTATTGGAAGCCGCCGGAGAAGCCGGCAAAGAAGGCGCCGAATTGATCGCGAAAGCCGCGGCGGATGTCCCCGAAGGCACCGAGCTGGTGGTCGTCCATTCAGGTGGCGGGCGAGCCAAGGCGCTGGCGAATCAGATCCGCGCGCTGGGCGCGCAGGTGCATCCATGCGCGCGGATCACCAAGGCGGGCGAACGCCTGGACTTCGTCCGCAAGGAATTTCGCGGGCTGAAGGTCAAGGTCGACGACGACGCACTGGCAGCGCTGCTCGATGCGGTCGGTTCCGACGTGCGCGAACTCGCTTCGGCCTGTTCACAATTGGTGGCCGACACCGGCGGGCACGTCGACGTCGCAGCGGTGCGGCGCTACCACAGCGGCAGGGCTGAGGTGAAAGGTTTCGATATCGCCGACAAGGCCGTGGTGGGCGATGTCGAGGGAGCCGTCGAAGCGCTGCGCTGGGCGATGCTGCGCGGCGAGCCGCATGTGGTGCTGGCTGACGCGCTGGCCGAGGCCATCCACAGCATCGGGCGGGTCGGGTCGCTCTCCGGCGACCCCTACCGGCTGGCCGCCGAATTGGGAATGCCGCCGTGGCGGGTGCAGAAGGCGCAGAAGCAGGCGCGACGATGGTCGCGCGACTCGGTGGCTACCGCGATGCGGCTGGTGGCCGCGTTGAACGCCGATGTGAAAGGCGCAGCCGCCGACGCGGACTATGCGCTGGAAGCAGCGGTGAGAAAGGTTGCCGAGCTCGTCGCGGACTAGCTACCGAGCTTGTGCAGGGCGTGCGCCAACGCCGATTTCTTGTTGGCCGCCTGGTTCTTGTGGATCACACCTTTGCTGGCTGCCTTGTCCAGCTGGCGGCTGGTGGAAACCAGCAGTTCGGCGGCCTTGTCCTGCTCGCCCGCCTCGGCGGCCTCGCGGAATGCGCGGACAGCCGTGCGAAGCGACGACTTCACCGACTTGTTGCGCAGTCGGTTGCGCTCGTTGGTGCGGTTGCGCTTCTGCTGCGACTTGATGTTGGCCACGCGTAATTCCTTCGTAAATCTCAGCGGCTTGTGGTGTCACGGTTTGCCGTACAGCGATCTCACGCTTAAGCGGCGACTGCCTAGGGTATCAGTCCCCGATGCATTCACCCAAAGCGAAGACCATGGGCCTGCGGAGCAGGCGGAATTGATGCAGCATGGCACAGTGGCCCTTCGAACTTTGCCTGGAGAAAACAAACGGCAACAGCGCAGTAAGCCGCAATCGCGCTATGAACAGATCTTTGACGGCTATAACGCCGCGGGTGGTTGCTATGCGGAAGCGTTCGACGAGATGTTCGACGCGCACGGAAACGTTCGCGGACCCTATAAGGGCATCTATCGGGAGCTGGCGCCATCGGATTCCGCCGACCTTGACGACCGCGCCGAGGCCCTGAGCCGGGCCTTCGTCGACCAGGGCATCACGTTCTCGCTGTCCGGTCAGGAGCGGCCGTTTCCGCTGGACCAGGTCCCGCGAGTCATCTCGGCCGCCGAGTGGACGCGGCTGGAACGTGGCATCACCCAGCGCGTCAAGGCCCTCGAGGCATACCTCGACGACATCTACGGCGACCAGGAGATCCTGCGTGACGGCGTCATTCCGCGCCGGCTGATCACCTCCTGCGAGCATTTCCACCGCCAGGCCGTCGGCATCATGCCGCCCAACGGCGTGCGCATCCACGTCGCGGGCATCGACATGATCCGCGACGAGAAGGGCACCTGGCGGGTCCTCGAGGACAACCTGCGATCACCGTCCGGGGTCTCGTACGTGATGGAGAACCGGCGCACGATGGCTCGGGTCTTCCCGAACCTGTTCGCCAGCCACCGGGTCCGCGCGGTCGACGACTATGCAGCGCACCTGCTGCGGGCGCTGCGTAACTCCGCGGCCACCAACGAGGCTGACCCGACGGTGGTGGTGCTGACGCCGGGCGTCTACAACTCGGCGTATTTCGAGCATTCGCTGCTGGCCCGCCAGATGGGTGTCGAGCTGGTCGAAGGCCGCGACCTGTTCTGCCGGGACAACCAGGTCTACATGCGCACCACCGAAGGAGAGGTCCAGGTCGACGTCATCTACCGGCGCATCGACGACATCTACTTGGACCCGATGCAATTCCGTCCCGATTCGGTGCTGGGCGTGGCCGGCCTGCTCAACGCGGCCCGCGCAGGCAACGTGGTGATCTCCAGCGCCATCGGCAACGGGGTCGGCGACGACAAACTCGTCTACACCTACGTGCCGACCATCATCGAGTACTACCTCGGCGAGAAGCCGCTGATCGCCAACGTCGATACCTTCCGGTGTTGGATGGACGATGAGCGCGAAGAGGTGCTCGACCGGGTCGACGAGCTGGTGATCAAGCCCGTTGAGGGCTCGGGTGGCTACGGCATCGTGTTCGGTCCGGAAGCGTCCAACAAAGAGCTGAACGCGATCAGCAAAAGCATCCGCGATGACCCGCGCGGCTGGATCGCGCAGCCGATGATGCAGTTGTCGACCGTCCCGACGCAGATCGGCGACACACTGACGCCCCGCTACGTCGACCTGCGGCCGTTCGCGGTCAACGACGGTGACGACGTGTGGGTGTTGCCCGGTGGCCTGACCCGGGTGGCGTTGGTCGAAGGGTCGCGAGTGGTCAACTCCAGCCAGGGCGGCGGGTCGAAGGACACCTGGGTACTGGCGTCGCGCACGTCGGGGGCCGACCGTGAGCTCGGTGCCGCCGAGGTTGTCAAGAAGCTGCCAAAAGCGGTCACGACCAACGGCGATTCGGACGGTCAAAAGCAGTCGCAGAAGCAATTCCAGCAGCAGCGGCAGCCGAAGTCGCAACCGGTTCTGGAGCCACAGCCGGGTCAGCAACAGCAACAAAGCAGGCGGTGATTCGCTGATGCTCGCCCGCAATGCCGAAGCGCTGTACTGGATCGGTCGCTACGTCGAGCGCGCTGACGACACGGCGCGCATCCTCGACGTCACGGTGCACCAGCTGCTGGAGGATTCCAGCGTCGACCCCGACCATATTTCGCGAGTACTGTTGCAGGTCTTGGGAATCGAGGCTCCCGATAGTGAGCTGGACGTGTGGTCGTTGACCGACCTGGTGGCATTTACCCACAACCCTCCGGGCGACGGTTCCTCGATCGTCGACGCCATCTCGGCCGCGAGGGAGAACGCGAGGTCGGCCCGTGAGGTGACGTCCACTGAGACTTGGGAGTGCCTCAACACCACCTTCAACGCACTGGGCGAACGTGAGCGTGCCGCCAAACGTCTTGGCCCGCATGAGTTCCTGTCATTCATCGAGGGTCGCGCGGCGATGTTCGCGGGTCTTGCCGACTCGACGCTGTCGCGTGATGACGGTTACCGCTTCATGGTGCTCGGCCGCGCGATCGAGCGAGTGGACATGACTGTGCGCATGTTGCTGTCGCGAGTGGGCGACAGCGCGGTGTCCCCGGCATGGGTGACGGTGCTTCGCTCCGCGGGCGCACACGACACCTATCTGCGTACCTATCGCGGTGTGCTGGACGCCAATCGGGTCGTCGAGTTCATCCTGCTGGACCGCCTCTTCCCGCGGTCGGTTTTCTACTCTCTGAAGTTGGCCGAGCACAGCCTCGACGAACTCCTGCACAGCCGGGGCAGTCGCATCGGCGCCGTTTCGGAGGCTCAGCGTTTGTTGGGACGGGCCCGCAGCGAGCTTGAATTCGTGCAGCCGGGCGTTCTGCTTGAGTCGCTGGAGATGCGACTTGCCGGCTTGCAGAAATCCTGTTCCGACGTAGGAGAAGCGTTGTCGGCGCAGTACTTTCACGCTGTACCATGGGTTGCCTGGTCTGATGCCGGCCATCGCGATCCGCTGCCGGCCAAGCAGGGGAAGAGCTGATGTGGCGTCAACGTGTTCTGCATGCCACCGGCTATGCCTACCCGTCGCCGGCGACGGCCTCGTACAACGAAGCCCGGCTCACGCCGAGATCGGACTCGCGACAGAACGTCGTGCTCAACCGGGTCGAGACCGTTCCTGCGACAAGGTCGTACCGGTACGTCGACTACTGGGGCACCGCGGTGACGGCGTTCGACTTGCACGCACCGCACACCGAGTTGACCGTGACGTCGGCGTCAGTGGTCGAGACAGAACAGCCCGATCCGGTGACCGAGCAGCTGTCCTGGTCTGATTTGGCGCAAGAGGCGGTGATCGATCGGTACGACGAGTTGCTGCGTCCGACCGATTACACGCCGGCGAGCAAACGCATTGCGGCCGTGGGCAAGCGGATCGCCAAGGAACACGAGCCCGCGGACGGCGTCATCGCGGCAGCCGCCTGGGTACGCAGCGAATTGGATTACGTCAAAGGCAGCACCGGAGTCCACACGTCAGGTTCAGATGCTTTGCGTGAAGGAAAAGGCGTCTGTCAGGACTTCGTTCATCTATCGCTGATGGTGTTGCGCGGCATGGGAATTCCTGCGCGGTATGTGTCTGGCTATCACCACCCTGACGCTGACGCAGTGATCGGGGAGACCGTCGATGGCCAGAGCCACGCCTGGATTCAAGCCTGGACCGGAAGCTGGTGGGACCACGACCCCACCAGCGACAGCGAGATCAACGAGCAGTACGTCACTGTCGGCGTCGGGCGGGACTACGCCGACGTCTCGCCGCTGAAGGGCATCTACCACGGGCAAGGCGCCACCGACCTCGACGTCGTCGTCGAAATTACCCGATTGGCATAGCGTTCCGCCTTATCGTTTCGGCATGGCTGATTCGCGGCCACCCGATGGGCCGTCGCTGGTGCTGCTCGCCGCGGTCTGCATTGCGCTGCTCTTCGGCGGCTTGGCGATCGGCGTCGCGCTCGGCGGGCTGATGCCGCTGCCATACGGGCCGATGGGTCCGGTCCAGCACTACGTGCAAACCCGATCGTTGGCGGTGCGCATCATCGCGGTGGCGGTGTTCGGCTCGTCGGTGCTGCTGGCGGTCTACGCCGCGACCGCCAGCGCCCGGCTGCGCCGGCTCGGTGACGTCGGCGCGGGTCCGACCATCGCGTTGACCGGCGGGATCCTGGCGGCAGGCAGCTTGGGCCTGACGGGGTTGCTGGGTTGGACGTTGTCGCGACCGGAGATCACCGGGGACACCCCGTTGGTCCGGGCGCTGTACTTGCTGACCTTCCTCGTCGGTGGCGTTGCGCACGTGGTGGCGCTGGGTGTTCTCATCGCGGGCATTGCGACTTCCGGCTTGGCCCTCGGACTGCTGCCGCGAGTAGTGGCGCGGATCGGGATAGCGATCGCGGTGCTCTGCGAGTTGACGGTGCTCGTGTTGGCCTGGCAGCCGCTGGGACCGGGCTTGCCGGTGGCACGGGTTACGG
The DNA here is from genome assembly GCF_036488105.1 of Mycobacterium sp. Classification (GTDB taxonomy): domain Bacteria; phylum Actinomycetota; class Actinomycetes; order Mycobacteriales; family Mycobacteriaceae; genus Mycobacterium. The sequence continues at coordinate 7,701 of NZ_DASXHW010000200.1, forward strand.
CGTTGGCGTGGCTGCTATTGGCGGCCGCACGACTGCCGACACGCCGCAGCGACTCGACCACGGCTACCTGACCTGGTTGTTCAGCTGATTTTTGTCAGCTTCTATCACGCTGACAGTTTGCGCCGTAACCTGGTGTGAACCTGATCACACGCGGCTGGAGGCTCGATGCGGATTGCAGATGTGTTGCGCGGCAAAGGCGGCGCGGTGGTGACGATCAACCCCGACGCGACGGTCACGGAGTTGCTCGCCGGGCTGGCCGAACACAACATCGGCGCCATGGTGGTGGTCGGGCCCGACGGCGTGAAGGGCATCGTCTCCGAGCGTGACGTGGTGCGCCAACTGCACGCCCACGGAGCGTCGACGCTCTCGCTACCGGTTGAGAAGATCATGACAGCGGTGGTCTCGACCTGTACGAAATCGGACACGGTCGACAGCCTCACGTTGCTGATGACCGAGCACCGGGTCCGGCACGTGCCGGTGCTCGAGGACGGCAAGCTGATCGGCATCGTCAGCATCGGCGACGTCGTCAAGACGCGGATGGAAGAGCTGGAAAGCGAGCACGAGCAGCTGCAGTCCTACATCACCCAGGGCTAACTCAGCTCCAGGAGTAGTCGCGGCGTAGCCGCGCGGCCACCACGTCGAAGGTGGTGCGATCCAGAATCGCGCCCTCGCGGCGGATGCTCTCTTCGGGGACCTCGAGCACCCGATCCAGCCGCACCCAACTAGGCCTGCCGTCGTAATCCCAGCTGCCGCTACCGATTTCGACCCAGCCGCGGTCGGCGGCATGCTTTTCCTGACTGGACATCAGCAAGCCGAGCAGTGTGGCGTGGTCGCGGCCGACCACCAGCACCGGGCGGTCCTTGCCGCGGGCCGGGTCTTCCTCGTACGTCACCCACGTCCACACCACCTCGCCAGGATCGGCGCGACCGTCCAGGTTGGGTGAATAGACCAGCTTGCGGGCTCGATGCGCGGTGGGTGCGCTGGTGCGGGTCACCGGACGACCAGTGGTGATCTCGGCCGGCGCTTCGGCCGTGGCGCCAATGATCGCGTCGATGCCGATCTTGATGCCCCGTTGAAGGGTGGGTGACTTCTGCAGCTGCCGGATTAATCTCGGTGCTTCGCCGAACACAAGATTTTCCGCCAGGCGCTGGAATGTCTTCCACTGTGACGCCATCTTGGCAGCATAGGACGGAACCGCCCCGCGACGGCGGTCATGAGCGCCCAGCAGTACCAGCAGCCTCTCAGTCCGCTGGCGGAGACTCTGGCGCCAACCAATCCCGTGGGGACTTGTCGAGCCTGTTCTGACCTGAGGCGCTGACTTAATCCGCTTCGAGATCAGAATGGCGACGAGGCGGATTCAGGCAGTCAACAACGCAGCCAAGTTGCCTGGTGAGCGGCTTACCCAATGCACGAAGGCTTCACGAAAGTAGATGCGCCACTTAACTTTTCTAAGCCGGAGAGTTCCCATACACATACCTGCTTGTTACGGTCTTCTCAGGTTCGCAGCAGCAACGGGTTGCTGGGGGGACTTCCGACGGTTACGCCTGGGTCGTCGGCGGAAAATCATTGAAAGGTATGACCTTGAACATGCGCAAAATTGCTGTGGTCGGCGGCTTCGCGGTCGGAGCAGCACTGACATTCGCGCCGCTTGCGGCCGCGACTCCAACCGACCCGCTCATCAGCGTTGTCGGCAGTGAAGAGT
>NZ_DASXHW010000247.1:0-3359 GCF_036488105.1 Mycobacterium sp.
TCGCCGCCTCCGGGGTGCAGATTCCCACCGCCTACGACGCCAAAATCCGTTTACTGGAAAGCTTTTCCCCCAAGACGCTGAGCAACGACGAGGTCGTCTCGGAATGGATCGGCATGTTCAACATCTGGCCGATCAAGATCAGCCCGGGGCTGGTCCGCCAGGGCTGGGTTTCCCCGCAGGGCAACCGGCTGCCGGCCTACCAGGGCATCACGACGCCGGTGCTGGTGATCGGTTTCGCCGACGACGTGGTGACGCCGCCGCATCTGGGTAAAGAGGTTGCCGACGCCATACCCGGCGGCCAGTACACGCAGATCGCGGACACTGGGCATCTCGGGTTCCTGGAGCGGCCCGAGGTGGTCAACGCCACGGCGCTGAAGTTCTTCGCCAGCATGGGGTACTGAGCCGCCGACTAGGCTGGTCTGGTGAACCCCTCGACGGCACAGGCCCGCGTGGTCGTCGACGAGCTGATCCGCGGCGGTGTCCGCGATGTGGTGTTGTGCCCGGGGTCGCGCAACGCCCCGCTGGCGTTCGCGCTGCAGGACGCCGACCGGGCCGGCCGGCTCAGGCTGCATGTCCGCATCGACGAACGCACCGCCGGATATCTGGCCATCGGGCTGGCGATTGCCGCGGGCACGCCGGTCTGCGTCGCAATGACGTCGGGCACCGCGGTGGCCAATCTGGGCCCGGCCGTGGTCGAGGCCAACTACGCCCGGGTGCCGCTGATCGTGTTGTCGGCCAACCGGCCCTACGAAATGCTCGGCACCGGCGCCAACCAGACCATGGAGCAGCTGGGCTATTTCGGCACCCAGGTCCGGGCCACGATAAGCCTCGGGCTGGCCGAGGACGCCCCGGAGCGGATGGATGCGCTCAACGCGACCTGGCGGTCGGCCACCTGCCGGGTGCTGGTGGCCGCGACCGGGGCGCGCAGCGCCAATGCCGGCCCGGTGCATTTCGACATCCCGCTGCGCGAACCGCTGGTCCCCGACCAAGACCCCGGCCCGACCCCGCCGGGCCGGCCCGACGGCAAGCCGTGGACGTACACCCCGGCGGTCAGCTTCGACCAGCCGTTGGACATCGACTTGAGCCTGAACACGGTCGTCATCGCCGGGCACGGAGCCGGTGAGCAACCCGAGCTGGCCGCGTTGCCGACCGTCGCCGAGCCGACCGCGCCGCCGGCGGCCAATCCGCTGCACCCGTTGGCGTTGCCGCTGCTGCGCCCGAAGCAGGTGATCATGTTGGGCCGCCCCACCCTGCACCGACCGGTGTCGGCGCTGCTGGCGGACCCGTCGGTGCCGGTGTACGCGCTGACTACCGGGCCGCGCTGGCCGGACGTCTCGGGCAACTCGCAGGCCACCGGCACCCGCGCGGTCACCACCGGCGAGCCGAACCCGGCCTGGCTGAGCCGCTGCGCCGACCTCAACGGGCACGCCGTCGCCGCGGTACGTGCGCAGCTTGCTGAGCACCCGCTGACCACCGGCCTCCACGTGGCCGCCGCCGTCACCGACGTGCTGCGCCCCGGCGACCAGCTCGTGCTGGGCGCCTCCAATCCGGTGCGCGACGTGGCCCTGGTGGGCTTGAACCCGCATGGCATCGGGGTGCGTTCCAACCGCGGGGTCGCCGGCATCGACGGAACGGTGTCCACGGCGATCGGGGCGGCGCTGGCTCATGACATGACCGGCGGTCGCACCATCGCGCTGATCGGCGACCTGACCTTCGTCCACGACAGCTCGGGCCTGCTGATCGGGCCGACCGAGCCGGTGCCGGCCGACCTGACCATCGTGGTGTCCAACGACAACGGCGGCGGCATCTTCGAACTGCTCGAGCAGGGCGACCCGCGGTTCTCGGACCTGTCCGCCCGGGTGTTCGGCACTCCGCACGACGTCGACGTCGGCGCGCTGTGCCGTGCCTATCACGTCGACAGCCGCCAGATCGAGGTCGACGCGCTGGGCGCCGCACTCGACGAGCCGGCGGCCGGACTGCGGGTGCTCGAGGTCAAAGCTGACCGATCCTCGCTGCGGCAGTTGCACGCGGCCATCAAGGCCGCCGTGTGAATCGACTTGCCAGTGCGCTCGCTGCGCTGAAAGCGTGGTGGCGCGTCCTGATTCACGGCCGCAGCGGCGAGTTCCCCAACACCCGCGGACACCGCGCCATACGTTGGGCACGCATCGGGGTGCTGATCGTCGCCTGTCTGGTTACGCTGCAGTCGTTGCTGCTGGTGGCTGGTGCCGTGCGCAATGACATTGCGATCAAACACAATATGGGTGTCGCAGAGGCCGAGGTGCTCAGTGCCGGCCCGCGGCGATCCACCATCGAGTTCGTGACGCCGGACCGGGTCACCTACCGCCCCGAGCTCGGCGTGCTGTATCCGTCCGAATTAGCAACGGGCATGCAGATTTACGTCGAATACGACAAGCTAAACCCCAATTTGGTTCGCGTGCAACATCGCAACGCCAAGCTGGCGATCATCCCGGCTGGATCCATCGCGGTGGTCGGCTGGCTGATCGCCGCCGCCGCGCTGACCGGCCTGGCCTACCTGGACAAGCGGCTGGATCGTCAGCTGGCCAGCGCGTCGAGCCAACCCGGATCTTGAGTGTCGACAACACTTTTAGTGTTCAGGTCGAAAATGGTCGGGGTGCCGGGGTTGTCCGGGTTCGCCTCCTTGAGACGCGACTTGTTGGCCTCGTTGACCGCGCCGGAATCGACCACGAAGGCGGCGGCTGAGATCCGGTCGGCCACCACGTCGGGCAGTCCGCTGTCGCGGGCCATCGCCGCGACGGCGTCGTCGCTTGGGCCGTCGGCACTTTGATGGCGGTAAAGGTCTTGCACGAAAGCCTGATACGCCGTCGGCGATGTTGCCGGGTCGGCTGCCAGGAAGAGAGCGTTGACGAGGCGGACCGACACGTCGTTGTGATGCCTGCCGTCCAGGAACGTCATCCAGCGATACGTGATCGCCACCCGGCCGCTGGCCAGCGCTGCGGCCAACCGGTCGCCGTCGGTCGACTCGAACTCGGCGCAGTGCGGGCATTGCGGTTCGCAGAAGATCGCCAACTGCACCGGGGCGATCCACGATCCGACCAGCACGCCGTCGCCGTCGAGGGTTCGTGGCACGTCGGCGTGCGCGGTGTTGGTGGTACACATCACCAAAACCAGCATGGCCGCCAATACGCCCAGGTAGGACCGCATTGTCAGAGCCCCCTTTGGGTCAGAGTTCGTGTCGCGTACGCCAGTCGGTAACCATATCGACAGGCGACGCTGCCACCGTGATGGTGTGCGAGTAGCGATTGTCGCGGAATCCTTTCTCCCGCACGTCAACGGCGTGAGCAACTCGGTGATCAGAACACTCGAGCATCTTCGCCGCA
>NZ_DASXHW010000284.1:0-27706 GCF_036488105.1 Mycobacterium sp.
GTCGGCCCACGGATCCTCGCCGAACTTGGTGAATGCCCCGGTTATCTCGACATATTGTGAGATGCCGTCGGAACGCAGACGCCGCTGGCGTTCCTCGGCGTACTTCGTCCGCAGCGCATCGGGATCGAACGTATCTGCGCTGCTGCCAGAGGTCACGGCTGAATAGTCAACCAATTTTTTCACCTGGGCAACGCCAAAATGCAGCTCATTGTTCGAATTGCCGCTGGGACATCGTCATCTACCGTGCACGGACACGTTACGGCTCGGATGCCAATTAGCTGATCAACAACGCAACTGTGGTGGCATGAGCACTGAGTCGGTCCTCATCGCCGCTGAAAAACCGGCCCCGGGGACGCGTTCGTCGGCCGAGCCGCGCTATTCCCTGTTGTTGTCCACTGATCCCGCTCAAGTCGAGGCAGCGCAACGGCTGCGCTACGACGTCTTCAGCAGCGAGCCGGGTTTCGCACTGATCGGGCAGGGCGACGGCCTCGACGTCGACCGCTTCGACGAGCACTGTGACCACCTGTTGGTGCGCGAGGACAACTCCGGCGAGTTGGTGGGTTGCTATCGCATGCTTTCCCCGACCGGCGCGATCGCCGCCGGAGGGCTTTACACCGCAACGGAATTCGACATCCGAGCGCTGGATTCGCTACGGCCGTCAATGGTCGAGATGGGCCGTGCGGTGGTTCACAAGGATCACCGCAACGGCGCTGTCGTGCTTCTGATGTGGGCCGGAATCCTGGCTTACCTAGACCACTGCGACTACGACTACGTGACCGGTTGCGTATCGGTGCCGGTGGCCGGGGACGGCGGACCGCCGGGCAGCCAGATTCGCGGTGTGCGCGACTTCGTGTCGCGACGCCACGCCGCTCCGGCCGATTACCAGGTGCATCCGCACCGGCCGGTGGTCATCGACGGACGCTCGCTCGACGAGATCGAGCCGCCCTCGCGGCCGGTGATACCGCCGCTGATGCGCGGCTACCTGCGGCTGGGTGCGCGTATCTGCGGCGAGCCGGCCCACGACACCGACTTCGGCGTGGGTGACTTCCCCGCGCTGCTGGACAAGCGTCAGGCCGATACCCGCTACCTCCGGCGACTCCGGTCGGTGTCGGCGGCCACCGAGGCAGCGGGCCGGGTGGCTTGATGAGCGCTCCGTTGTCCCGCGACCACGCCTGGCTGCCCCGGGCGACCTGCAATACCGACTGTTTGCGCGCCGGCGGATATGACGCGACCCGGCGGCTGATCGTGACCCTGCGGGTCGCGCGGCGGATCGGATTGTTGTTGCTGTTGGCGCCGGCGTTGCCGCTGTTGGCGGGAGTGATACCGGGTTGGTCGAAGTCGAGGCAGATCTACTGCCGAATGTTGCTGTGGTGCCTCGGCGTCAAGACCGCGGTCGCGGGCGGGCCGATCCGCAACCTGCCCGGGGTGCTGGTGGTCAGCGACCACATGTCCTGGCTGGACATCCTGACGATCGGCGCCGCGTTGCCGTCGAGCCGGTGGCGGGCATCGCCGCTGTCATTTGTCGCCCGCGCCGATGTTGCCGGCAATGTCGCGGTGCGGATGATGGCGCGCATCGTCAAGGTCATTCCGATCGAGCGTGGCCGCCTGCGCCAGCTTCCCGAGGTGGTGGCCACCGTCGCCGCCCGGCTGTATGCGGGCCACACGGTGGTGGCGTTCCCCGAGGGCACCACTTGGTGCGGCCGCTCTGGGCGGACCCACCAGGGCTCGGGGCCGTTCTATCCGGCAATGTTCCAGGCCGCCGTCGACACCGGCCGACCGGTCCAGCCGCTGCGGCTGCGCTACCAGCACCGGGATGGCCAAGTCTCGACCGTTCCGGCCTACATCGGCGACGACACGCTGCTGCATTCGATCGGCCGGCTGATGGTCGCCCGTCGCACGGTGGCCCGGATCTACGTCGAGTCGCTGCAGCTTCCGGGCAACGATCGGCGCGAGCTGGCCCGGCGCTGTCAGGCCGCGATCCGCGTCACATCGGCGCCGCACCCAGGTCATGGGCAGCGGTCGTCGGTGCTGGCGTCCTGACCTTCGCGGGGCGCTCGCTATCCTGGGCAGGTCATGGTCTACCTGGATCACGCTGCCACCTCCCCGATGCACCCCGCTGCTGTCGAGGCGATGACGGCCGTCCTGAGCACCGTCGGTAATGCCTCCTCGCTGCACGCCACCGGCCGGGTCGCCCGGCGTCGCATGGAGGAATCCCGCGAGCTGATCGCCGCCAAGCTCGGGGCCCGTCCGTCCGAGGTGCTCTTCACCGCCGGCGGCACCGAGAGCGACAACCTCGCCGTCAAAGGTATTTACTGGGCGCGCCGGGACGCCGAGCCGAGCCACCGCCGCATCATCACCACCGAAGTCGAGCACCACGCCGTGCTGGACGCGGTGAACTGGCTCGCCGAACACGAGGGCGCCGAGGTCACCTGGCTGCCCACGGCTGCCGACGGTGCTGTGTCGGCTGCTGCGCTGCGTGACGCTCTGGAACACCACGACGACGTAGCGCTGGTTTCGGTGATGTGGGCCAACAACGAGGTCGGCACCATCATGCCGATCGCCGAACTCGCTGCCATCGCAGCCGAATTCGATGTGCCGATGCACAGCGACGCGGTTCAGGTGGTGGGCCAGTTGCCGGTCGGTTTCGCGGCCAGCCAGTTGTCCGCGATGAGTGTGGCCGCCCACAAGTTCGGCGGCCCGCCCGGCGCGGGTGCGCTGCTGCTTCGGCGCGACGTCGACTGTATGCCGTTGTCACACGGCGGTGGTCAGGAGCGCGACATCCGTTCCGGCACACCCGATGTCGCTGGTGCGGTTGGGATGGCGACGGCGATGCAGCTTGCCGTGGACGGGCTGGAGGTCAACAGCACGCGGCTACGACTGCTGCGCGACCGACTCGTGGACGGTGTGCTGGCCGGCGTCGAAGACGCCCGCCTCAATGGCGCCACCGGCTCGCGCCGGCTGCCTGGCAACGCGCACTTCACCTTCGAGGGATGCGAAGGCGACGCATTGCTGATGCTGTTGGACGCCAACGGGATCGAGTGCTCTACCGGATCGGCCTGCACCGCGGGAGTCGCGCAGCCGTCGCACGTATTGATCGCGATGGGCGCCGACCCGGTCAGCGCCAGGGGGTCGCTTCGATTGTCGTTGGGGCACACCAGCGTCGAGGCGGATGTCGACGCCGCGCTGCAGGTACTGCCCGGCGCCGTGGCCCGTGCCCGGCAAGCCGCCCTGGCCACCGCGGGGGTTTCGCGATGAGGGTGCTCGCTGCGATGAGCGGTGGCGTCGACTCCTCGGTCGCCGCAGCCCGCATGGTCGACGCCGGTCATGACGTGGTCGGCGTACACCTGGCCTTGTCGCCGGCCCCGGGCACCTTGCGCACCGGCTCGCGGGGGTGCTGTTCCAAAGAAGACGCCGGTGATGCTCGGCGGGTCGCAGACGTGCTCGGAATCCCGTTCTATGTCTGGGATTTCGCGGACAGGTTCAAAGAAGACGTGATCGACGATTTCGTGTCGTCCTATGCGCGCGGCGAAACCCCCAATCCATGTGTGCGGTGCAACGAGCGCATCAAGTTCTCCGCCCTATCGGCGCGCGCACTGGCCCTGGGGTTCGACGCGGTCGCCACCGGTCACTACGCCCGGCTGGCCGGTGGGCAGCTGCGGCGGGCCGTCGATGCCGACAAGGACCAGTCCTATGTGCTCGCCGTGCTGACCGCCGATCAGTTGCGCCATGCGGCCTTCCCGATCGGGGACACCCCCAAGTCGCAGATCCGCGACGAGGCGGCCCGGCGGGGACTGGCGGTGGCGGACAAGCCGGACAGCCACGACATCTGCTTCATTCCATCCGGCGATACCCGGGCCTTCCTGGGCGAGCGCATCGGGGTGCGGCGCGGCTCGGTGATCGACCAGGGCGGCGCGGTGTTGGCCACCCATGACGGTGTGCACGGTTTCACCATCGGCCAGCGCAAGGGTCTGGGCATCGCGGGCCCGGGCCCCGACGGCCGGCCGCGCTACGTCACCGCGATCGACGCCGACAGCGGCACGGTCCAGGTCGGCTCGGTGGCCGACCTGGAGATCTGGCAGCTGACCGGTCACCGGCCGGTTTTCACCGCGGGCACCACACCCGCCGGACCCGTTGAATGCGCGGTCCAGGTCCGTGCGCACGGCGAGGCCGTCGACGCGGTAGCCCAGTTGGCCGGCGATGAGCTCGCGGTGCGACTGCGCACGCCGCTGAGCGGCGTGGCGCCGGGGCAGACGCTGGTGATGTATCGCCGTGACCCCGACGGCGACGAAGTGCTCGGCAGCGCCACCATCACCGGATCGTCGTCGTAACGCGGTCCCTGCGTCAGCCCGGCACGTTGGCGGCGATGTTGGTGATCACGATCGTGGACACCGAATCCGGGAATCCGCAGAAGGTGACCTCGATCAGGACCACGGCCTTGAGCAGATAGTCGCGCCCGCAGTCGCCGGGGCGGGTCTGCAGCGACTGTTCGTCGGACTCCCAGGTACCGACGAACCTCGAACCGCCAGAGCTGCCTGCGCAGTGGCGAACGGTTCCCACCAGGGCACTGAATGCGTGACGGGCGGTAGCGGCGTCGCGGTAGGCGGCAGCGCCTTCCGAGATCAGACCGCCGTGCGGCGGATCCTGAAAGGTGGTTTTGTGGAACGTCTCGATGTCGGGCCCGAAGGTTGCGCTGTCGGCGTAGACGAAGCGGCACTCCGGTGGCGCGCTCGGGGCAAGGGCGTCGATGTCGACCGGGGAGTCGCCGTCCATCGACGGGATGATGGTGAGGTGCTCGCCGCCACCGGTTATCGCCTGCATGCGGGACTGGTCGAGCAGGACCCGGTTGACGTCGACACCCGAAAGGTTCGGTGCTGCACCGTATCCGGGCACCGCGGCCCCGCCCACGATGTGGGTGCATCCCGCGGCCAGCAGGGCCGCAGCACACAGCATCAGGCGTCGCGCCATCATTGTCAGCCTCTTTCCCTGGTTCGCCAGCCTAATCGCGGACTGGGTCCCCGGCTCGGTGAGCCGGGGACCCAGTCGAATACGGTTGGCCGGTGAGTGTTTTCGCAACCGCTACCGGCACCGGGTCGTGGCCCGGTACCGCCGCGCGACCGGCAGCCGAGATTGTGGTCGGCGAGCTGAGCGCCGCGATGGCCCACCTTGTCGAGTTGCCCGCCCGCGGAGTGGGCGCCGACATCATCGGCCGTGCCGGTGCGCTGCTGATCGACGTGGCCATTGACACGGTGCCCCGTGGCTATCGGGTGGTGGCCCGGCCCGGTGCGGTGTCGCGGCGGGCGGCCAGCCTGCTCGACGAAGACATCGATGCGCTGGAAGAGGCTTGGGAGATCGCGGGTTTGCGGGGGAGCGGGCGGCCCGTCAAGATTCAAGCGCCGGGTCCGATCACGCTGGCGGCCCAGTTGGAGCTGTCCAATGGGCATCGGGCGATCACCGACATCGGTGCCCTGCACGACATTGCCGCTTCACTGGCCGAAGGGGTCGCCGTGCATCGGGCCTCGGTAGCCCGTCGGCTCGATACTCCGGTGGTGGTGCAGTTCGATGAGCCGTCGCTACCCGCGGCGGTCGCTGGCCGGCTGACCGGTGTGACCTCGCTGAGCCCGGTGGCGGCTCTCGAGGAGAGCGTGGCCACCACCCTGCTCGACACCTGTGTGGCCGCCGCGGGCGCGGAGGTGTCGGTGCATAGCTGTGGCACGGCGATCCCATGGGAAGTGTTGCAGCACAGCCATATTAGTGCGGTATCGGTGGACGCCGGGACGCTGGAGGCCGGCGATTTGGACGCCATAGCCGAGTTCGTTGAATCGGGGCGTGTCGTCATGCTGGGCGTCGTGTCGTCGAGTCCTCCACCGCGCCGGCCCGCGGTGGAGGAGGTCGCCGCCGGCGTCGTGGCCATCACCGACCGGCTCGGCTTCGGGCGTTCGGCGCTGCGGAAAAGCATCGGCATCACTCCGGCGTGTGGGTTGGCCGCCGCGACTCCGGAATGGGCCCGCGTGGCGATCGGCTTGGCCCGGCAGGCGGCCGAGGCCGTCGCCGAAGATCCCGACGCCATCTGAGCAGGGCAACCAATCCGTGCCTCCCCTGATCTACCAAGCGCGACGGTCGCACGCTAGACGGTCGAACGTGGGATGCGTTGCCTTCGGTCGCTGTATCGCAATTCAGAGCGCAAGCCATACGCGGCGGTGCGAGTGGACCGTTATGGCGTCGCTGACCCGTTCCGTCTGTCTCATATCTAACGTTGTTGGTTTCTCAAATGGTGCGGCAATACTGCGGCGTCACGAGTACGAAACCAGCGTCGCGCCGACGAGTCGGTTGCCCACCTAATAGCCGCCCTGCTCGCTACGATCACGTAGTCCCGCAGGGCGCTGAGGAGAAGCCGCTATGAAGCGTGTCGTCATCGTCGGTAGCGGGTTGGCCGGTTTGAGCGCTGCCTATCGGCTACATGAGCAGGGCTGCCAGGTCACGGTGTTAGAAGCCCTGGACCGTGTCGGGGGCCGGGTGTTGTCTGAGTTTGAAGATGGCTTCCTGTTCGATGTCGGACCCACCATCGTGACCGACAACTACACCGAATATATGGAGCTTGTCCGCGACGTGGGCTTATCGGACAAGGTGATTGACTGCCCGCCTCTGATGGCAGTGGTGAAAGGCAGCGACCTGCATATTCTCGATACGCGCAAGCCTCTTCGGTCTTTTTTGACCACCAAGCTTTTGCCGTCCGCTGCGAAGTTGCGGTTGATAGCGCGCGGGGTGCGTCTGATCAAGCCGCTATCTGGCATGAACCCGTATGACCTGAGCAATCGTGTCCACTACGACACCGAGTCGATCGAGGCTTATATCGACCGAATATTTGGACGCGAGCTTAACGACTTGATAATCGACGGCGTCACGCGCTCGATGGTGTCCAGCTCTCCGGGCGAGGCGTCGGTCGTCGGATTTCTCGCGGGCGCGGTTACTGCGTCGGGGAAGATGCAGACGCTAGAAGGCGGTTTGCAGCTCCTGCCGTCAATATTGGCCGAGAAGCTCGACGTGCGTCTCAGGTCGCCGGTCACCCAAGTCCTAAATACTGACAATGGAGTAGAAGTCCATTACCAGAACGAGGCCGGGGTTGCCGGCTGCGAACACGCAGACGCATGCGTGGTTGCCACGCCATTGCGAACCGCCGTCGACATATATGAACCGCTGAAAGCGCTTGGAACCGAGGTACTTTCAAAGTCGATGGACTCAGGTTGCTGCTCGCTGCAGCTCAGGTATTCCAGACGTACTGAGAAAGAACCGTTCCTTGTGATGGTGCCAAGAGAGGCTTCCGTCGAGATCAGCAGCCTGTTCCTCGAACATGTCAAGGCACCTGATCGCGCCCCGGCAGGAGCGAGCCTTATCACGGCGTTTTTCCCTGAACAACTTGCTATTGACTCGATGAATTGGAGCGAGGATCGACTGACGATCACGGCGCGGGAACTGATCGAGCGGCTGTTCCCTGAGCTTCGCGACCACTATCTAGGTGCTCGCCTCAAGCGTTGGCAGTATGCCGCTAACCAAGCCGACGTTGGTTACTACAAAGCCCTGCAAAAATTCCTCGACAACTATCCGGTCGACGCCCCAGTCCAGATGGCAGGCGATTACATGGCCCTACCCTCGCAAGAGTCGGCAGTGGTCGCCGGACGCAGAGCCGCCAAGCGAGTCCTTGCCGCCTAACCAACTTTCGGTCACGGTCGACACGCCCCAGGGCCGTCCCGGATCGGATGATCCGTCCCATGAATTCTTTTCATTGCTGAGGCCATCAGGGCCGAGTCGAGCACCGCGTTCGGACGGGCTTGGCCCGGCGGACGGGCCGAGGCCCGTCGCCGAAGATCCCGCCGCCATCTGGCGACTCGCTAAAAAGAGCAATCAAAGGGTTGCATGTTGCCGCCGGGCATGGTGTGCTGATAAGCAACCAGGAGGTTGCATATGAACAACGATCGCATCGAGAAGCAAGTGGTCTTACGCGCACCGCTGGGCCGGGTCTGGCGGGCGATCAGCGACTCGCAGGAATTCGGCCAATGGTTTGGCGTCCGCATCGACGGGCCGTTCGTCGCCGGTACATCGGTGAACGCGACGATCACCGGAACCACGGTCGACGAGGAGGTCGCGGAGATGCAGCGGCCGCATGTTGGGGCGAGGGCGAGCTGGCAGATTGTCGCGGTGGAACCGCCGCGGCGATTCGCCTACCGCTGGCACCCGTTCGCGATCGACGCAGGCGTCGACTACGGCAACGAGCCGACCACGCTGGTCGAGTTCACCTTGTCGGAGACGGCCGACGGTGTGCTGCTCAGGATCGTCGAGTCCGGATTCGAGGCTCTCCCCGAGAGCCGCCGCGCCGATGCGTTCGAAGCCAACAGCGGAGGATGGGCCAAGCAGACCGAACTGGTGCGCAAGTACCTCAGCCTGGGGCAGCGGGTGTGACCGCGACGCTCGCAGCGGCGCCGGTATTCGACGCGCTGGGGGACGCGAACCGGCTGCGCATTGTGGTCCGGCTGTGCGATGGCGGGCCGAGCTCGACTTCCCAAGTCACTCAAGCGGTTTCGGTCACCCGACAGGCGGCGACGAAACACCTGGAGCTACTGGAGGCGGCCGGGGTGGTGATCAGCAGCCGGCGTGGGCGCGAGCGCATCTGGACGTTGCAGACTCGACCGCTGATCGATGCGGGCGACTACCTCAATCAGCTCTCCCGCCGCTGGGACGCCGCGATCGACCGGTTGCGAGCCTATGTCGAGGATTGAACGTCTGGTTGTCTGGCAACGTGCTTCAAATGCGGCCGACAGTTCGACCGCGACGCCGTTTGAATAACTGCTATACCCTGGCGGTCTCCGGGAAGAGGACAACACGCACATGAATGGCAAAACCCGTCAGCGGGCGGTCCTGACGTCATGGCTGGCAGTGATCGGATTGGCCGCGGCGGCTTTCCTCGTGGTCCGTGGCCCGGTGATGCCGGCCGCGAGCGGGACGGCGGCGAGCGCGATTCCGGCACCCACGCTGGACGAGCCGGCGACGGGGCGACCCAAGGCTGAGACCGCGGTCCTGGCCGGTGGCTGCTTCTGGGGTGTGCAGGGCGTCTTCCAGCATGTCAAAGGGGTGTCATCCGCTGAATCGGGATACGCCGGCGGAGATGCCGCCACGGCTAACTACGACGCCGTCACCACCGAGACCACCGGGCACGCCGAGTCGGTGCGCATCACCTATGACCCGACCCAGGTCAGCTACGGGAAGCTGTTGCAGATCTTTTTCGCCGTCGTGCAGGATCCGACGGAGCTCAACCGTCAGGGACCCGACGTGGGCCCGTCGTACCGTTCGGTGATCTTTGCTCAGGACGACACCCAGCAAAAGATTGCGAATGCCTACATCGCCCAGCTGAGCGCGGCGGGCTCATTCCCCGCACCGATCGTCACTGCCGTCGCGCCGCAAACTCCGTTTTTCCCGGCGGAGGCTTACCACCAGAATTTCCTCGACTTGCATCCGAACAACCCGTACATCGTCGCCAACGACCTGCCCAAGCTGGGCGAGCTGAAGTCGGCGTTCCCGGACCTCTATCGCGACTAGCCGGCTCACGGGGCTGCGCGGACTGAGCTGTCGGCGTCCTCCGATAGCCTGCGAAGGTGAGTTCGGCAGAAGCTGATCCGGTTCCGCCCGACGTCCGTCGTTCTTGGCGTGAACTGGCCGACGAGGTGCGTGAACACCAGTTCCGTTACTACGTGCGTGATGCGCCGATCATCTCCGATGCGGACTTCGACAAGCTGTTGCGCCGTCTTGCCGCTCTCGAGGAGGAGCATCCCGAGCTGCGCACACCCGACTCGCCGACGCAGCTCGTCGGTGGCGCCGGCTTCGCCACCGATTTCACCTCGGCCGAGCACCTGGAGCGCATGCTGTCGCTGGACAACGTGTTCAGCGCTGAGGAATTCGAGCTGTGGGCGGGCCGCGTTCGAGCCGACGTCGGTGCGGACGTTCCGTTTCTCTGCGAACTCAAGATCGACGGTGTCGCACTGGCTTTGGTGTACCGCAACGGCAGGCTGGTCCGCGCGGCGACCCGCGGTGACGGGCGCACCGGCGAAGACGTGACGCTCAACGCGCGCACCATCGACGACGTGCCCGAGCGCCTGACCCCCAGCCCCGACTACCCGGTGCCCGACGTTCTTGAGGTGCGCGGCGAAGTGTTCTTCCGGCTCGCCGATTTCGAGACGCTCAACGCCGCGCTCGTCGAGGACGGCAAGACGCCGTTCGCCAACCCGCGCAACAGCGCCGCGGGGTCGCTGCGGCAGAAGGACCCCGCCGTCACTGCCCGGCGCAAGCTCCGGATGATCTGCCACGGGTTGGGGCATGTGGAGGGCTATCGACCGGCGACGCTGCACGACGCATATTTGGCGCTGGCCGCATGGGGGCTGCCGGTCTCCGACCACACCACCCGGGTGCAAGACGCCGCCGGCGCGCTCGAGCGGATCGCCTACTGGGGCGAACACCGCCACGACGTCGACCACGAAGTCGACGGTGTGGTGGTCAAAGTCGACGACGTGACGCTGCAGCGCAGGCTCGGCTCGACGTCGCGTGCCCCGCGGTGGGCGATCGCCTACAAATACCCGCCGCAGGAAGTTCAGACCGAGCTACTCGACATCCGGGTCAACGTGGGCCGGACCGGGCGGGTCACGCCGTTTGCGTTCATGACGCCGGTCACCGTCTCCGGGTCGACGGTCGGGCTGGCGACTCTGCACAACGCCGCCGAAGTCAAGCGCAAGGGGGTGCTGATCGGCGACACGGTGGTGATCCGCAAGGCCGGTGACGTGATCCCCGAAGTGCTAGGCCCTGTCGTCGACCTGCGTGATGGCTCCGAACGCGAATTCGTCATGCCCACAACATGTCCCGAATGCGGTACGACATTGGCTCCGGCCAAGGAGGGTGATGCCGACATCCGCTGCCCCAATTCGCAGTCCTGCCCGGCGCAGCTGCGTGAGCGGGTGTTTCACGTTGCCGGTCGTGGCGCGTTCGACATCGAGGGGCTCGGCTACGAGGCGGCGACTGCGTTACTCGCAGCGAAGGTGATCAACGACGAGGGTGATCTGTTCGCCCTCACCGAAGACGACCTGTTGCGCACGGAGTTGTTCACCACCAAAAGCGGCGCGTTGTCGGCCAATGGCAAGCGATTGCTGGCCAACTTGGACACCGCCAAGAGGCAGCCGCTATGGCGGGTGTTGGTGGCGTTGTCGATCCGCCACGTCGGGCCAACCGCGGCAAGGGCATTGGCCACCGAGTTCGGCAGCCTGGACGCGATCACCTCAGCGTCGACCGAACAGCTGGCTGCGGTCGAAGGCGTCGGTCCGACCATCGCCGATGCGGTGACCGAGTGGTTCACCGTCGACTGGCATTGCCAGATTGTGGCCAAATGGCGATCGGCCGGGGTGCGGATGGCCGACGAGCGTGACGCCAGCGTGCCGCGAACATTGGAGGGCGTGACGATCGTCGTCACCGGCTCGTTGGCCGGCTTCTCCCGCGACGATGCCAAAGAGGCGATCCTGACCCGCGGCGGCAAAGCCGCCGGTTCGGTGTCGAAGAAGACCGACTACGTGGTCGCCGGCGATTCCCCCGGATCGAAGTACGACAAGGCCGTCGAGCTCGGCGTGCCCATCCTCGACGAGGACGGATTCCGAAAGCTTTTGGCGGAAGGCCCTTCTGAGTCAGGGAAGTAGCGGCAACCGCCACAGCGGGGTCTTCGGCTCAAGCAGCCACATGCGGATCGCGGTAAACCGGAACAGTCGAAGCGTGCCGGTGATGAGGATCGCGGCCAGTGGCAGGTCACACATCGCCGCCGTGAACTCCGACATCTGAAAGTCTCTGGGTCCGGCGGTCATCAGGTCGAACCAGGCATCGCAGATCAGCAACATGCCGGTGGCAAATGCGGTCAACAGCATCACTTGTCGGCGCAACATGCCGAAGACCACGGTTGCCGCCATCAGAGCAAGCAGAACAAGGTCGAACCCGACCCACGTTGCCGTCCAATCGTGCACCAGGTAGTCGTCGGGCAGCGCGAAGGCCAGAAACACGATCCACGGAATCAACACCAGCGTCCCGCCGGTCATGATCCCCAGCCAGCCCCAGCGGATCCGGTGCGCCACCTCTAGCGGCAACAGCTCGGACAGGGGTCGCTCGAGGCGCTGGATGAGCTCGCGCCGCTCAGCGGGTGACATAGCGGCGATCTGGGCGTCGGTGAGCAGGTTCACCCCCGATGAATACCCCATCTGGCGGGGCGTTCAGTGCAAAAGGGTTGCGACGATCCCGGCCAGGTATCCCAGCCGGGCGACTTCCGAGGGCCGGAAGGCCGGGCCACCGGGCCTGCCGAGCACGACTGCGGTCTCGGGGGCGCCCAATGGAGCCGCGATCAGGGTGGTGTCCAGCTCCCGCCACAGCTGTGGCACCCAATCCTCGGTTGCGTCCAGGGCGGTGGCGTGCTCGATCGGCATCCACGGGATATCGGTCAACCCGGTTTCTGGCGCGCCGCGACTGCCGGCGATGCGGTGGAATCCGTCGCCGGACTTCTGCAGCACCGTGCACCAGCTCACCCGCAGCACCTGCGGCGCCTCGTTGACGAGCACCTTCAGCTTCGCCGCGGTCTTGCCGGCGGCCGCGACGTGGTCGATCAGCGCCAGCTCGCGGTGCGCGTCCAGGAGCCCGGTGTGTGGCCGCAGGCTGTCGACCCGCACACCCTGCAGTGCCTCGGCGGCTGTGATCAGCCTGTCAGGCATTCCCCCTGGCGGCAGTTCGACCACGAGATCGTCGATCGCATAACCGGGTCCGCGGTCCACGACGTCCAGCGACAGGATGTCGGCGCCCACCGATCCCAGGGCCACGGCCAGCGAGCCGAGGCTACCCGGCCGGTCGGCCAGCTGAACCCGCAGCAGATACGAGGACACGCGCACACTGTTGCACAGCGACGCCTGCTCGGCATTTCGACGGATGCCAGGCGTCACGCCAGTGGCCTGCTCGCTAGGCTTTTCAGTCGTGTCCCAGATCTCTCGTGACGAGGTGGCCCATCTGGCCCGGCTGGCTCGCCTGGCGTTGACCGACGATGAGCTGGACCACTACGCCGGCCAGCTCGACGCCATCCTGACTCATGTCGGCCAGATTCAGGCGGTCGACGTGACCGGCGTCGAGCCGACCGACAACCCGCTCAAGGCCGTCAACGTCACCCGCCCTGACCAGACCGCGCCGTGCCTGACCCAGCAGGAGGCGCTGGCCGAGGCGCCCGAAGCCGTCGACGGTCGCTTCGCTGTCCCGCAGATCCTCGGGGAACCGCAATGACGGACATCATCCGGCTGGACGCGGCGACGCTGGCCGCGAAAATCGCCGCCGAGGAGCTGTCGTCGACCGAGGTCACCCAGGCCTACCTGGACCAGATTGCTGCGACAGATCAGCGGTATGGCGCATTCCTGCACGTCGCGGCCGACGCGGCGCTGTCGGCCGCGGCCGCTGTCGACACGTCACTGGCCGCCGGTGAGCAGCCGGCCTCCGCACTGGCCGGGGTTCCGCTGGCCCTCAAAGACGTCTTCACCAGCGTCGACATGCCCACCACCTGCGGCTCGAAGATCCTCCAGGGCTGGCGTTCGCCCTACGACGCCACCGTGACCGCGCGGCTGCGCGCGGCCGGAATTCCGATCCTCGGCAAGACCAACATGGACGAGTTCGCGATGGGTTCGTCGACGGAGAACTCCGCCTACGGCCCCACCCGCAACCCGTGGAACACCGACCGGGTGCCGGGCGGTTCGGGCGGGGGCAGTGCCGCGGCACTTGCGGCGTTTCAGGCGCCGCTGGCCATCGGTACCGACACCGGCGGCTCGATCCGCCAGCCGGCCGCGCTGACCGCGACCGTCGGGGTCAAGCCCACCTATGGCACGGTGTCGCGCTATGGCCTGGTGGCCTGTGCGTCTTCGCTGGACCAAGGCGGGCCCTGCGCGCGGACTGTCGTCGACACCGCGCTTCTGCATCAGGTGATCGCCGGACACGACCCCCGCGACTCCACCTCGATCGATGCCGAGGTGCCCGACGTCGTCGGCGCCGCGAAAGCCGGCGCCGCAGGTGATCTCAAAGGCGTACGCATCGGCGTCGTCAAACAGCTGCGCGGCGAGGGCTATCAGCCCGGCGTGCTGGCGTCGTTCAACAAAGCCGTCGAGCAGTTGACCGCGCTCGGCGCCGACGTGTCCGAAGTCGATTGTCCCCATTTCGATCACGCGCTTCCCGCCTACTACCTGATTCTGCCGTCGGAGGTATCGAGCAACCTGGCCCGCTTCGACGCGATGCGCTACGGACTGCGGGTCGGCGACGACGGCACACACAGCGCCGAAGAGGTAATGGCGCTGACCCGGGCTGCTGGATTCGGCCCGGAAGTCAAGCGGCGCATCATGATTGGTACCTATGCGCTGTCGGCCGGCTACTACGACGCCTACTATAACCAGGCGCAGAAGGTGCGCACGTTGATCGCGCGCGACCTCGACACCGCGTATCAATCCGTCGATGTGCTGCTTTCGCCCACCACGCCGACGACGGCGTTCCCGTTAGGGGAGAAAGTCGACGACCCACTGGCGATGTATCTGTTCGACCTCTGCACGCTGCCGTTGAACCTGGCCGGGCACTGTGGAATGTCGGTGCCGTCCGGGCTGTCCGACGACGACAACCTGCCGGTCGGACTGCAGATCATGGCACCCGCGCTGGCCGACGACAGGCTCTACCGGGTAGGAGCTGCGTACGAGGCCGCCCGGGGAGCACTGCCGTCGGCCATTTGAGATCCGCTGCTGCAACGGCTCCCTCGGGGCAAGATGAAAGACATGCGGATCGGAATTCTCACCGGCGGTGGCGACTGTCCCGGGCTCAATGCCGTAATCCGGGCAGTGGTGCGAACGAGTGACTCGCGATACGGGTCGTCGGTGGTCGGATTCCAGGACGGCTGGCGTGGCCTGCTGGAGAACCGGCGCATGCAACTGGCCAACGACGACCGCAATGACCGGCTGCTGGCCAAGGGCGGAACGATGCTCGGTACCGCCCGCGTCCACCCGGACAAGCTGAAGGCCGGTCTGGAACAGATCAAAGACACGCTGGACGAGAACGGCATCGACGTGCTCATCCCGATCGGGGGTGAGGGCACGCTGACCGCCGCGCACTGGCTCTCCGAAGAGAACGTCCCCGTCGTGGGCGTGCCGAAGACCATCGACAACGACATCGATTGCACCGATGTGACGTTCGGCCACGACACGGCGTTGATGGTGGCCACCGACGCGATCGATCGGCTGCACAGCACCGCGGAATCACACCAGCGGGTGATGCTGGTGGAGGTGATGGGCCGGCATGCCGGCTGGATCGCCCTGAACGCCGGGCTGGCCTCCGGCGCACACATGACGCTGATTCCCGAGCAGCCCTTCGACATCGACGAGGTGTGCCGGTTGGTCAAGCGGCGCTTCCAGCGTGGCGACGCGCACTTCATCTGCGTCGTAGCCGAGGGCGCCAAGCCGGCCGAAGGCTCGATGGAGCTGCGCAAAGGCGGTACTGACGAGTTCGGTCACGAGCGGTTCACCGGGGTGGCCGACCAGTTGGCCGCCGAGGTCGAGAAGCGGATCAACAAAGAGGTCCGGGTGACCGTGCTCGGCCACGTCCAGCGCGGTGGGACGCCGACCGCCTACGACCGCGTGCTGGCCACCCGGTTCGGCGTCAACGCCGCCGATGCCGCGCACGCCGGCGAATACGGGCAGATGGTGTCGCTTCGGGGTCAGGACATCGGCCGGGTACCGCTGGCCGACGCGGTGCGCCAGTTGAAGCTGGTCCCACAGGGCCGTTACGACGACGCCGCCGCGTTCTTCGGCTAACCCGAGGTGCGGCACCCGCTGTTCAGGTTGGTGCTGCCCGGCATTCATCCGCATGCCATCTACGTTTGGCTACCTCAAGGCATTTTCCTGGTTTCCGACGCTCTGAAGCGGGGTATCGCGGAACATATGAATTCCCGCGGTTTCGGGCGCGGTGTCATTCAGAGACCACCGCCCAGGGCGGTGCGGCAAAGTCCCTCGCCGCGCCACCGGCCTTTGCCCGGGCAGCCGCCACAACCAGCTCGCCCGGGCGATCCGGGCTATCAGCAGCTGCCATGGCCGGCTCAACCGCCGATCGGGACCACCACCGCTCCCGCAGTGCAGGCAGCGACGCCACCGGTTGCGTGGCAGCGCCCGGTGCGCAGAATCGCACTTGACAGCCTGGAAGTCCCATCCACCGAAGCGCCGCCTGAATTCAGCTGGCGACGCTTGCTGACCCGGCTGACCGGAATCCATTTGGGTCCGAGCAGAAGCGAGATCCACGAGCTTGAACTGCGTGATCGGGCCCGGGCGCCGTTAGGCAGCGCATTTCCCGTCGCCGTCCTGAACCTCAAGGATGGCGTCGGCAAAACATCGGTCGTCGAGGCGCTTGGCTCGACATTCGCCGATGGACGCAAAGACCGGGTGATCGCCGTGGACGTCGACGCCGGAGACATCGCCGAACGGCATGGCTACAAAAACCAGCTGACCCTGCTCGATTTGCTCGCCAATCGGTCGGTGACGAGGTATCCGGACGTGCGAGCGTATACCCGACGCAACCGTGCCGGCCTGGAGCTGCTGGCGCTACCGAACTATTCAGACAACGACTGGCTAATCGAGCGTGACGACGTCCTCAGAGCGTTTTCAATACTGCGGAATCACTACTCCGTGGTGTTGATGGACTGTTGCAAAGTGCTCAAATCCGCTGTGACGGAAGCGGTTTTGTTGGAATCGCGAGCCCTTGTGGTGGTCACCAATGCCTCCGTCGACGCAATCGAAAAAACCCGAACCACAATTGAGTGGTTGTCCAGAAACGGGTATCAGCGACAGCTCGAGTCGACGGTGCTGGCGATCAACCACACTGAGCGAGGAAAGCCGAGCGTCCCGGTGAACAACCGGCTTCAGCAGCTTTCAGACCAGTTCGCCCCCAAACGTGTGGTGAATCTCCCGTTCGATCGGCACGTGCATGAGGGCCAAGAAATAATTCTGGAGCGGCTGGGCAAGCGGAGCCGGCGTGGCTATCTTGAGATGGCCGCTGCCTTGGCTGACATGTTCCCCAGACGCGGTATCGGAACGCCAGCGCACTAGCTGCATCGAGCCGATAAAACGTGGGCGTTGCGAACTGGCCCGTCGCGTAGCGGTTCGCTGTAACCAATTAGGATCGACCGCATGACTTCTGCTGCGAGCGCCGCCCGTGCGCCCGGGGCGGAGCTGCTCGACTACGACGACGTGATCGCGCGCTACGACCCGGTGCTCGGCCTGGAAGTGCATGTTGAGCTATCCACGGCCACCAAGATGTTCTGTGGCTGCGCCAACGAGTTCGGCGCCGAGCCCAACACTCAGGTGTGCCCGGTGTGCCTCGGCCTGCCGGGATCGCTGCCGGTCCTCAACGAGGCGGCCGTCGAGTCGGCGATCCGGATCGGCTTGGCGCTCAGCTGTGACATCGCGCCGTGGGGCCGGTTCGCGCGGAAGAACTACTTCTATCCGGACCAGCCGAAGAACTACCAAATCTCCCAATACGACGAGCCGATCGCTGTCCAGGGTTACCTCGATGTCCCGCTCGATGACGGCACCACCTTCCGGGTCGAGATCGAGCGCGCCCATATGGAGGAGGACACCGGGAAGCTGACCCATCTGGGCAGCGACACCGGCCGGATCGCCGGGGCGACCACTTCGCTGGCCGACTACAACCGAGCCGGTGTGCCGCTGATCGAAATCGTCACCAAGCCGATCGAGGGCACCGCCGAGCGGGCACCGGAGATCGCCCGGGCCTACGTCACCGCACTGCGCGACCTGCTGCGCTCGCTGGGCGTCTCCGACGTGCGGATGGACCAGGGTTCGATGCGCTGCGACGCCAACCTCTCGCTGAAACCGAAGGACACCAGCGAGTTCGGCACCCGAACCGAAACCAAGAACGTCAACTCACTGAAGAGCGTCGAGGTGGCGGTCCGCTACGAGATGCGGCGTCAGGGTGCTGTTTTGGACTCCGGTGGCCGCGTCATCCAGGAGACCAGGCACTTCCACGAGGACGGCTACACCAGCTCAGGCCGCACCAAGGAAACCGCGGAAGACTATCGCTACTTTCCCGAACCCGACCTGGAGCCGGTCGCGCCCAGCCGTGAGCTCGTCGAGCGGTTGGGTGAAACCATCCCCGAGCTACCGTGGTTGCGCCGCAAGCGGATTCAGCAGGACTGGGGTCTCTCCGACGAGGTGATGCGCGATCTCGTCAACGCCGGCGCCGTCGATCTGGTCATCGCGACCGTCGACCAAGGCGCCTCCAGCGAGCAGGCCCGGGCCTGGTGGGGCAACTTCCTGGTGCAGAAAGCCAACGAATCGGGCATCGAACTCGACGAATTGCCCATCAGCCCAGCCCAAGTCGCCGCGGTCGTGGCGCTGGTCGACAAAGGCAAGCTGACCACCAAGCTGGCCCGCCAAGTGGTCGAGGGCGTGCTCGCCGGTGAGGGTGAACCCGAACAGGTGATGACCGCGCGCGGATTGGCCGTGGTGCGTGACGACTCACTCATCCAGGCCGCGGTCGACGAAGCCCTGGCTGCCAATCCTGATGTGGCCGAGAAGATCCGCGGCGGCAAGGTGCAGGCGGCAGGCGCGATCGTCGGCGCTGTGATGAAGGCGACCAAGGGTCAGGCCGACGCCGCGCGGGTGCGCGAGCTGGTGCTCGCAGCCTGTAGTTAGAACAAGCTGATCAATTCGCCGAGCAGACGACCAAGGCTGGATCGTCATCCGAGTAGTGTCCGAACATCGTCCTGGCGTCATCGTCGGTCGGGCATACCGCGCCTTGACCCGACGAGGGTGGCGCCCAGATCGACACCAGCGCGCATCGCTCTCCCACTTTCTCGCGCTGCCGTCGATCTCGGCTTAGGCGAGCTCGACGACGACTCGGCGCGTCCCGGTCCTGAGTCGTGGGTATCGTGGCGACGATGACCAGCATCGGCGATCAGCTTCGCGAGCAGACGGTGGACACTGTTCTCGGCCGAATTCGGCTGCAGGTAGGGGGATCCGGTTCACCGATCGTTTTCTGGCCCAGCCTGCTGATGACCGGTGACATGTGGCACGGGGTGGCCAGGGATCTCATCGCGCGCCGGCAGGTGGTGCTGGTCGACCCGCCCGGGCAGGGCGGTAGCCAGCCGCTGACGGAGCTGTTCAGTTTCGACGACTGTGCCCGCTGTGTGGTCGACATCCTCGATGGGCTCGGTATAGACAAGGCTCACTTCGTCGGCAATTCCTGGGGCGGCATGATCGGCGGGACTTTCGCCGCCAGCTATCCCGCGCGGATCGGGGGAGCGGTGCTGATGAATTGCACGGCGGGTCGGGCCGGCATCCGCCAAAAGGTGCAGTTCGCGATCCTGCTTGCACTGGCGAAGTGGACCGGTGGGATGGGGCCGCTGCTGAATCGGCCTGTGCTGAAGGCATTCCTGGGGCCGACCACCTTTCGGCAGCGTCCCGAGGTCGTCGCGCATGTGCTTAAGGCGTTGAAAGCCGTTGACGTCGCTTCGGTCTCGTGGGCGGTGAAGAGTGTGGTCCCGCGCAGACCGGACCAGCGGGCGCTGCTGGGCACCATCAAGACGCGGGTGCTCGTTGTCGGCGGTGCGGAGGATGTGACCTTTCCGCCGCGGGAAGCGATCGCGATGGCCGATGCCATCCCCAACTCGTCGGTCCGGGTGCTCGACGGGGTGGCCCACCTGGCCGGGTTGGAGAACCCACCGCTGGTGAGTGCTTTGGTGGAACAGTTTCTATTCGGAGGCCGCGAAAGCAGTCCTGGCGCAACGTAATCACGCTAGCGTGCGAATCGCGGTTGAGTCATGATGGCGATGTGGGCGATGAATCGTTCGACCGGCTGGTCGGGATGCTGGACTACACGATGTTTGTGGTGACGACTCAGGCCGATGGTGAGATGTCAGGATGCCTGGTTGGTTTCGCCACCCAGACCAGCATGCATCCGCCGCGATTTCTGGCTGGGATCTCGCGCGTAAATCACACCTGCGGTGTGGCTGCGCGATCCGACTACCTGGCTGTGCATGTTCTGGAGCGCCGCCACGTCGGGCTGGCGCGCCTGTTCGGCGGCCAAACCGGGGACCAGGTCAACAAGTTCGATCACTGCTCGTGGCACACCGGCCCACACGCCATGCCGATTCTCGACGACGCGGTGGCGTGGTTCGTCGGCAAGACGCTGAAGCGGGTCGACCTCGGCGATCACATCGGCTACTTGCTGGAGCCCGGCGCCGGAGCGGCCGAGGAGCCGACAGACGACCTGGTCAGCTTTTCCGATGTCGCCGATCTGACACCGGGCCACCAAGCGTGAGTCGTTAGGTCTTGTCGTCGTTGGCCCGCGGGAAGCCGCCGCCCTGCGGGAACAGCGGGAACACCACATCGTCGAGCTTCGCGGCGTCCCCGGCGGTTTTGTTGACCGTCGCGCCCCACACGTTGCCGTCCGGCGACATCCGCAGCGCCCAGGCATGTCCGTGAGTGTCCTGGCGAACCACGTCGGGTGGGCCGGTGACCGCGCCGGTGCCCTGCGCCAGGTGGACGGCCACCGTCTGTTTGGTGTTGACCAGGTTGACCAGCACGGTGCCGTCCAACGCCGAACAGCCGGCCACGCCCGGTCGGTCCGGCCACGTCCACACGGTGGAAACCTTGGAGTCCTTGGTGATTCGCTGTAGTCGGTCGGCGGTGGGTGCGCGGTCGAGGACGAACAGCGAGCCGTCGACAGGGTCGGTGCACAGGCCGCCGCCGGCGCCGATTCCGCTCAGCGCTGTGGTCGGCGGCGCGGGGTGCAGCGTGGTCGGCTGCTCGAGGCGGATCACCTTTCCGGCAAGGGATGCCGGGTCGTTGGCCATCGCCGGGTTGCCCGCGTCCCCGGTCAGCACGACCAGCGTGGTTGGGCTGGTGAAGAGCAGCGCGCCGGTATTTCCGTTGCCGCCCTTGGGAATTCCCGTCAGGATGTCTTTGGGGGTGTCGCCGTCGGCGACTCGGATGACCCGATTGTCGGTCGGGGTGCTGATGTAGGCGTACATCAGCCGGTCCTGTGTGTAGGTCGGGGACAGCACGATGTCCATCAGTCCGCCGTCGCCGGCCGGGTCCACCGGGATGACCGTTTTCACCTTGGGCTCGGCACTGACGGATACCTCTTTGACCGCGCCGGTTGTCCGCTCGGCAACCAAAGCCGACTTGCTGTCAGGCTGCATGAGCAGGCCGCTGGTGCTCTCCAGGCAGCCCTGCATCACTCCTGGCGCGGGGCATTCCTTGGGGAATGGCTTGTCGGGCAGCGGCGGTGGTGGTGGCGGCGACGAACTCGGCGGAGGTTGCCGTGCGGGATCGGTGGTGAACGGCTGCGACTGAATATCGTTGAACTGGGCGCAACCAGCCAAAACGAGCATCGTCGAGCACAGCACAGGCAAACTGCGCCGCCCCGACCTCCACAACCGCATAGCTGCCAGATTACGGATATGTCCGCTCCGGCGCCCGTGACGGGTACCGCGCGCCATCCGCCGCCGTCCCGCAAACACCGGCCCGCCCGCTACGACGGGCAAATCGGAACAGCGAAAGTGCCGCTCAAATCCCCGATTCCCGGGAAATTGCCCTTACCCTGACACGAGTGAGCAGTCAATCGAAAAACGCACATTGGCAGCGACCGGACTCATCCGCGGTGCCGACTGCGGAGCGGCCGACCTCCGCGCAATTGGTCGACCCCGAAGACGACCTGCCCTCAGACACCTATGCGGGCGATTTCGAGACGACTTTGATCCCGCACTACGACTCCACTGACTCCGGCAGCGTCCGCTCGTCGAGCAGTGGCGTGGGGGTGATGGGCGGCCACGAGCCGTTGCCCTATCAGCCCCAGCCCACCGGCAGGCACTCGATTTTCACGGCTGACGGGATGGACGAACACGAGCACTTCGACGACGAACGGGTCCGCGTCGCCGCCCGTCGCGGCACCCAGCACCTGGGCCTATTGATTCTGCGGGTGGGCCTCGGTGGCGTATTCATTGCGCACGGGCTGCAGAAGCTATTCGGCTGGTGGGGCGGACAGGGTCTGACGGGCTTCAAAAACGCGCTGTCCGACATCGGCTACCAGCACGCCGACATCCTCACCTATCTCGCCGCCGGCGGCGAGATCGCGGCGGGCGTGCTGCTGGTGCTCGGCCTGTTCACCCCGCTGGCTGCGGCGGGCGCGCTGGCCTACCTGACCAACAGCCTGCTTGCCGGGATGTCAGCTCAGCACAGTCCCCGGTCGTTCCCGTACTTTCTGCCCAGCGGGCACGAATACGAGATCACCCTGATCGTGATGGCCGTCGCGGTCATCCTGGTCGGCCCCGGCCAGTATGGCTTCGACGCAGGTCGCGGCTGGGCCCGGCGGCCGTTTATCGGGTCGTTTGCCGCTCTGGTGGTAGGCATCGGCGCCGGCGTCGGGCTGTGGATGCTGCTCAACGGCGCCAACCCGGTGGGCTAATCCGCGTAGGGATTGGGCACTCGGCCGGCGCTGGCCTGGGTCAGCTGCGGCAGCGTCGCGAAAGTGACCGCCGGTAGCCGCAACTCACGCCCGCTTTTGAGCTGTGCGCGCGCCCACGAGCCTCTGCGGAATCGCAGCCCGTCGATTTCCTCCCACCGCACCGATCGGTTGCCGAGCAATGTGCGCACCGTGACACCGTTGCCGTCGGCCTGTGTGCGAAGCCGAACAATCAACGCCGACAACAGCACCGGGATGATCAGGAGCGGTGCCGTCGCGGGCCAGGTCAGCACCGGCACCAGCAGCCCGAGGGCGAAGAATCCCACCGCGAAGTGAGCCATCGGCGAAATGCTGATCACCACCGGCGGTGTGGATGGGGCTTCCTCCGCTGAATCGGTGGCCATGCATGCATCATGGCACCGGTCTTTAGCGGCGACGACAACGCCTGACCTGCGCGGCCCGGCAACCATCGGGATTTGACGTTTGACCAGTACGGAGGCTACCGTCGTGGGGCGATGAACACTTCTGGAAAGCTCGTAGTAATCCGCATGCGCGTTGGTGCCTGACTGATCAAGTCCACCGACGCGCAACCCTCGTGCAGCTGCTGAGCTGACGGGGGTTTTTTGTTGCCCACCATCGACGTGGCGTCAGCAAAACGACCACCTACAACTTTCCAGAGCGAACAACGACGAAGAGGACACAGTGAGCGCTCCCACCAGGCCGCATTCCGAGCCGCAGGCACCGGCTTCGAAGCCTGCGTCGCAGGATGTGGCACGCATCGCCTCCGATGCGGCCAAGCCTGCCGCCAAGCCGCCGACTGCCCGGCCGAAACATGTTGCCCCTGAGCAACTCACCGGCGCACAGTCGGTAATCCGGTCGCTGGAGGAGCTCGACGTCGAGGTCATCTTCGGGATCCCCGGCGGCGCCGTGCTCCCCGTCTACGACCCGCTGTTCGACTCGACGAAGCTGCGGCACGTCCTGGTTCGCCACGAGCAGGGTGCCGGCCACGCAGCCAGCGGTTACGCGCACGCCACCGGGAAGGTCGGCGTCATGATGGCCACCTCGGGTCCAGGGGCCACCAACCTGGTGACACCGCTGGCCGACGCGCAGATGGATTCGATCCCGGTGGTCGCGGTGACCGGGCAGGTCGGCCGTTCGCTGATCGGCACGGACGCCTTCCAAGAGGCCGACATCTCCGGCATCACCATGCCGATCACCAAGCACAACTTCCTGGTCCGCGACGGCGACGACATCCCGCGGGTGATGGCCGAGGCCTTCCACATCGCCGCCAGCGGACGGCCGGGCGCGGTGCTCGTGGACATCCCGAAAGACGTGCTGCAAGCGCCGTGCACGTTCAGCTGGCCGCCACGCATGGATCTGCCCGGCTACAAGCCGAACACCAAACCGCACAACCGTCAGATCAACGAGGCCGCCAAGCTGATCGCCGCCGCGCACAAACCCGTGCTCTACGTCGGCGGCGGGGTCATCCGCGGCGAGGCCACCGAACAGCTGCGGGAATTGGCCGAGCTGACCGGCATCCCGGTGGTCACCACATTGATGGCGCGCGGCGCCTTCCCGGACAGCCACCGCCAGCACCTGGGTATGCCGGGTATGCACGGCACAGTCTCGGCGGTGGCCGGGCTGCAGCGCAGCGACCTGTTGATCGCACTGGGCACCCGTTTCGACGACCGGGTCACCGGACAACTCGACTCGTTCGCCCCTGAGGCCAAGGTCATTCACGCCGACATCGACCCGGCCGAGATCGGCAAGAACCGCCATGCCGATGTGCCGATCGTCGGTGACGTCAAAGCCGTGATCTCCGAGCTGATCGCGGCATTGCGGCACCACGACGCACCGGCCAAGATCGACATCGCCGAGTGGTGGACCTACCTCGACGAGGTGAAGGCCACCTACCCGCTGAGCTACGGGCCGCAGAGCGACGGCAGCCTGAGCCCGGAGTACGTCATCGAGAAACTGGGCGAGATCGCCGGCCCCGACGCGGTGTACGTCGCAGGCGTCGGTCAGCACCAGATGTGGGCCGCGCAGTTCATCTCCTACGAAAAGCCGCGAACCTGGCTCAACTCCGGCGGTTTGGGCACCATGGGCTTCGCCATCCCGGCGGCGATGGGCGCCAAGATGGCCCGACCCGACGCCGAGGTCTGGGCGATCGACGGCGACGGCTGCTTCCAGATGACCAACCAGGAGCTGGCCACCTGCGCGATCGAGGGTGCACCGATCAAGGTGGCGTTGATCAACAACGGCAACCTCGGCATGGTGCGCCAGTGGCAGACCCTGTTCTACCAGGAGCGGTACTCGCAGACCGACCTGGCCACTCACTCGCGCCGGATCCCCGACTTCGTCAAGCTCGCCGAGGCGCTGGGTTGTGTCGGATTGCGTTGCGAGCGTGAGGAGGACGTCGTCGACGTGATCAACGAGGCCCGGGCGATCAACGACCGTCCGGTGGTGATCGACTTCATCGTCGGCGCCGATGCGCAGGTGTGGCCGATGGTCGCCGCCGGGACCTCGAACGATGAGATTCAGGCCGCCCGCGGTATCCGCCCGCTATTCGACGACGGAATCGAAGGGCACGCCTGATGACCGGATCGACGACTACGCACACCCTTTCGGTGTTGGTCGAAGACAAACCCGGTGTGCTGGCCCGGGTGGCGGCGCTGTTCTCGCGGCGTGGGTTCAACATCGAGTCGCTGGCTGTCGGCGCCACCGAGCAGAAGGACATGTCGCGGATGACCATCGTGGTCTCCGCCGAGAGCACCCCGCTCGAGCAGATCACCAAGCAGCTCAACAAGCTCATCAACGTCATCAAGATCATCGAACAGGACGACCACAGCTCGGTGTCTCGTGAGCTGGCGCTGATCAAAGTCCGCGCCGACGCCGGATCCCGCAGCCAGGTCATCGAAGCGGTGAACCTGTTCCGCGGCAAGGTGATTGACGTGTCGCCGGAGTCGCTGACCATCGAGGCCACCGGTGACCGCGGCAAGCTCGAAGCACTGCTGAAGGTCCTCGAGCCGTTCGGCATCCGCGAAATCGTCCAATCGGGAGTGGTGTCACTCTCTCGGGGACCACGCGCCATCGGTACCGCCAAATAACCAATTCAATTCGAAATCCAGATCAGAAACCGAAGAAGGCTAGGAAGAAGGGACATTCACGTGGCTTTGGAGATGTTTTACGACGATGATGCGGACCTGTCGATCATTCAGGGCCGCAAGGTCGGTGTGATCGGCTACGGCAGTCAGGGGCACGCGCACTCACTGAGCCTGCGCGACTCCGGAGTTCAGGTGCGGGTCGGGCTGAAGGAGGGCTCGAAGTCGCGGCCCAAGGTCGAGGAGCAGGGCCTGACCGTCGACACCCCGGCCGAGGTAGCCAAGTGGGCCGACGTGATCATGCTCCTGGCGCCCGACACTGCGCAAGCCGACATCTTCAAGAACGACATCGAACCCAACCTGCAGGATGGCGACGCGTTGTTGTTCGGACACGGGCTCAACATCCACTTCGATCTGATCAAGCCGCCGGCCAACATCACCATCGCGATGGTGGCGCCGAAAGGCCCGGGGCACTTGGTGCGTCGTCAGTTCGTTGACGGCAAGGGTGTTCCCGCGCTGATCGCCGTCGACCAGGACCCCAACGGCAACGGCGAGGCGCTGGCGCTGTCCTACGCCAAGGCCATCGGCGGCACCCGCGCCGGCGTCATCAAGACCACCTTCAAAGACGAGACCGAAACCGACCTGTTCGGTGAGCAGGCCGTGTTGTGCGGTGGCACAGAGGAATTGGTGAAGACCGGTTTCGACGTGATGGTCGAGGCGGGCTACCCGCCGGAGATGGCCTACTTCGAGGTGCTGCACGAGCTCAAGCTGATCGTCGACCTGATGTACGAGGGCGGCATCGCGCGGATGAACTACTCGGTGTCCGACACCGCCGAATTCGGCGGCTACCTGTCGGGCCCCCGGGTCATCGACGCCGACACCAAGGAGCGCATGCGCGCCATCCTGCGCGATATCCAGAGCGGCGAGTTCACCAAGAAGCTGGTCGCCAACGTCGACGGCGGCAACAAGCAGCTCGAGCAGTTGCGCAAGGAGAACGCCGAGCACCCGATCGAGGTCACCGGTAAGAAGCTGCGCGACTTGATGAGCTGGGTCGACCGCCCCATCACCGAGACCGCCTAGCTAGGACCCGAGCCGGCCCGCCACGGTCACGACCCGGCGGGCCAGATGGTCGAGCGCGGCGTTGGTCGCGTCGCCGAGCTCGTCGATGTTGTCGTGGGTGGCCACCAGGCTCGCGCCGTACGGGTTTCCGTCGACGAACTTGCACGGGTCGGTGTATCCGGGCGGGACGATGATGCCGCCCCAATGGATCAGGGTGATGTAAAGCGACAGCAGTGTCGTCTCGTGCCCGCCGTGCGCGGTGTTGGAGGATGTGTAGCCGGCGTACACCTTGTCGGCCAGCTTGCCGTCGGCCCAGAGCCCGCCCAGCGAATCGATGAACGTGCGCAATTGGGCTGCGGGCGAGCCGAATCGCGTGGGCGTCCCAAAGATCACCGCATCGGCCCACACGATGTCGTCGCCGGTGGCCGCGGGAAGATCCTTGGTGGCTTCATAATTGGCGGTCCACGCCGGGTTCTTGGCGAACGACGCCGGATCGTGAGTGTCGGCGACGTGTCGCAGGCGGACATCGGCGCCCACCGACTCGGCTGCCGCCGCGACGCGCTTGGCCATCGTCGTGCCATGGCCGGTGGTGGAGTAGTAGATGATCGCCAGCTTCGTCACGGGCTCATCGTAGGCAAAGCGGATGTCTCTGAACCACCGAGATCGACGCCCGCGTGAACTTTTTCGGTGTGTCGTCGCGCTAGCGTCGATCTCGGCTTTCAGGCGGTTCGACCCACACGCCGAGCACCGGCTGTCGCACCCCGCCATTGCTGAATTCGCTGCACCACGGCCGATGCCCGTGCTCGTCGGGCCAGACCAATTGCAGTGCCCGCAGGTCGGGGCCATAGAACGAGACCGCGAATTTCAAGTGGGCGATTGGGTGCTGCACCTGGACGAAATCGAGCAGGAGCTCACCGCCGATCAACATCCGCTCGCCCGGTACCGGCCGTCCACCGTCGAGGAGATACTCAGCGACGGTGTTGAGCACAAGGTTCGCCCGC
>NZ_DASXHW010000450.1:0-3442 GCF_036488105.1 Mycobacterium sp.
CGGGTCAGCCGCTGCGAGCCGCCCATGCCCGGCAGCACGCCCAGCTTGATTTCCGGCTGGCCGAATTTCGCGGTGTCGGCGGCGATCAGCACGTCGCACATCATCGCGAGCTCGCAGCCACCACCGAGCGCGTAACCGGCGACCGCGGCGATCGTCGGCGTGCGCACCGCGGCGAGCTTGGCCCATGGGGCGAAGAAGTCGGCGGCGAAGACCTCGGAGAACGCCAGGTGCGACATCTCCTTGATGTCGGCGCCCGCGGCGAACGCCTTCGCCGAGCCGGTGATGATGATCGCTCCGATGCCGGGGTCGTTGTCGAATTCGGCTGCCGCGGTAGTGACTTCGTCCATCACCTGGCTGTTGAGCGCGTTGAGCGCATTCGGCCGGTTCAGGGTGATGGTGCCGACCCGCTCGTCCTGCTCGACCAGGATGGTTTCGTAGGTTTTCGTCATCGCTGCCTTTCTAGAACTTCAGCTCGTCGTCGACGGGTGCGAAATATGCCTCGACGTCGGCCGCGCTCACCTGAGATAGCGAAGCCGGCGACCATTTCGGGTTGCGGTCCTTGTCGACCAGTTGGGCCCGGATGCCCTCCACCAGATCGTGCGAACGCAGCGACGCCGACGACACCCGATAATCCTGGGCCAGAACATCTTCCAGCGTGTCGAGCTTGGCGGCGCGGCGCACCGCCTCCAGCGTGACCGACAGCGCGATGGGGGAGCGGGTCGCGATCAGGTTCGCGGCGTCGTTGGCCGGCCCGGCGTCATGGCCCCGCAGCGCGGCGACGATGTCGGCGACGGTATCACCGGCATAACAGTCATCGATCCAATCCCGCTGCGCGGCAAGCTCGCTGGCCGGCGGTTCGACGGCGTGAGCGGCGATTGCCGACTCGACCCCGTCGGCGGCGATCGCCTGCCGCAATGCGTCCAGTTTGTCGTGCGGCACGTAGTGGTCGGCGAAACCCAGGGCGATCGCGTCGGCTCCGGAGAACGGCGCCCCAGTGAGCGCGGCGTGCAGACCCAGCGATCCCGGAGCGCGCGACAGCAGATACGCCCCACCGACGTCGGGGATAAAGCCGATACCGACCTCGGGCATGGCCACTTTCGACGTCTCGGTCACCACCCGGGTGTTGGCGTGCGCGCCGACCCCGACTCCGCCGCCCATCACGATGCCGTCCATCAGCGCGACGTACTTCTTGGGGTAGCGACCGACCTGACCGTTCATCAGGTATTCGTCGCGCCAGAACCGCCGGGCCTCGGCGCCGTCGGCGCGGGCGCTGTGATAGATCGCCACCACATCCCCGCCGGCGCACAGCCCACGCTCGCCGGCCCCGGCCAGCACCACCGCGCTGATCGCATCGTCGCGCTCCCACACCGTCAAGACCGCGCGCAAGCCAGAGACCATGCCCTGATTCAGCGAGTTGATCGCCTTGGGCCGGTTCAGCGTCACAAAGCCGACGCCGCCCTCGACTCGGCTCACGATGTCGTCGGATTCATCCGTCACGCGTGTGGTCTCCGCTCGGTGAATGGTCTTGAGCAATCCCTTGTCGAATGCAGGTGAAGGCCTGACGAGCAATCTAGATCGTTACCCTTGCCAGGGTGCCCGCGGGTAAGGTTTATCTGGAGTAGCACCGGCCGCACATTCGGGTATCTTCCGCTGGGAACCTGGCTGGACTACCGTTCGTTGATCACTTGTTCGCATAGCTCGAAGACACAGCTCACGAGAGGAACCGACGGTGCGGGAAACTAGCAACCCGGTATTTCGCTCGCTGCCCAAGCAGCGCGGCGGATACGCGCAGTTTGGCAGCGGCGTCGCAGGAGCCGCGACTCAATACGGGCATCAGGCGGACCCCTATGCCCCCTACACCGACCAGCGGGCAGGCGTTTCCCGCCCGCTGACCATTGACGACGTCGTCACCAAGACCGGGATCACTCTGGCGGTGCTGTCGGCCGTCGCCGTCGGCTCGTACTTCATGGTGGAGGGCAACCAGGCCTGGGCCGGCCCGTTCACCTTCATCGGTGCGTTCGGTGGTCTGGCCATGGTGCTGGTCGCCACCTTCCTCCGTAAGCAGGACAACCCGGCGATCGTGTTGACCTACGCCGCGCTGGAGGGGTTGTTCCTCGGGGCGATCTCGTTCTTGCTGGCCAACTTCTCGGTGTCGAGCACCAGCGCGGGCGCCATGATCGGGCAGGCGATCCTGGGCACGGTTGGGGTGTTCGCCGGAATGCTCGTCGTCTACAAGACCGGCGCCATCCGGGTCACCCCCAAGTTCACCCGGATGATGGTCGCCGGCATGTTCGGTGTGCTGGCCCTGATGCTGGGCAACCTGGTGCTGGGTATGTTCGGCGTGGGCCACGGCGAGGGCCTGGGCCTGCGCAGCGGCGGTCCGCTGGCCATCATCTTCTCGCTGGTCTGCATCGGCTTGGCGGCGTTCAGCTTCCTGATCGATTTCGACGCCGCCGACCAGATGATCCGTGCCGGAGCGCCCGAGAAGGCCGCCTGGGGTATCGCGTTGGGCCTGACCGTCACTCTGGTCTGGCTCTACATCGAGATCCTGCGTCTGCTCAGTTATCTGCAAAACGATTAGGGCTTGACACCGAAAAGCCCGGCACGCGTGCGTGCCGGGCTTTTCGATGTGTCAGCGTCGTGCGTCAGCTCAGCCCGTTCTTGATGGCCGTGTCCTGCTTCTGGCCGAGTTCGGTGACGAAATCAGGCGGCGGCAACATGTCGGGCGGACCGACGAAGTTCAGCGTGGTGAACGCCTTTCCCTCGGTGAACAGCAACGTCATCACGCCCTTGGAGCCGTCGGGTGAGTTGCCCGAGACCGTGGTACCGCCACTTCCCACCAGAGCTGGTGCGGGGGTTCCCCGAACGGAATCACCCAGCTTGGCCCTGGCCGCGTCGAGCGCGCCGGCCGCCGCGGCAGGGTCGGCGAGCACCAGGATGGTGTCGTGAATCTGGCGACTCTTGTCGTCGTTGCTGAACGTGGTCTCGGTCCCGGGCCGGCCGTTCGGGTTCGGTATCACCGGGCCGGCGGTGAAGGCCATCGGTGTATCGATGTCTTTGGCCTGGATCAACAGTCGGCTGTAGTCGGCGGACTGGGCTTGCGCCGAGCTCGCTGTCGAGCCGTGGCTGGTGGGGGCCGCGGCTGAAGTCGACGCCGCCGGTGCTTTCGGATTGCTTTTGCAGCCGCCGGCCGAGGCGGAAGTGACGGCCAGCGCGGCTGTCACCAGGGCGAGTGTCTTCAGCGAAACGCTCATGGCGCCGCTCCATTTCCTGGGATGTCTAGGCCGCCGAGTCGTCTGGCACTCGGATGCATAGGCCACCGGGCGGCGGCTGGCAAACCGTAACCCAGTCCGGGTGGTTCCATGCCCGAACCGGGTGGTTACGCCAGTTTTGGCGGCAAAACTGCGTGGCGCAGCGACCCTTGGCGAATCAGCTCAGCCGC
>NZ_DASXHW010000294.1:0-35869 GCF_036488105.1 Mycobacterium sp.
CCGCACGTCCTCGGACAGCGGACCACACACTTGCAGAACCCGCCGCTCCCCTACCCGGCTCGCCAGCACGTCGACGAATCCCGGGCCGCCGTCGGACTGCGGGGCGACGATCAGGTGATCGTCGGGGCGCACCCGGTTCCAACCCGCCGCGATGGCGGCGGCCGCCTCGACCGCGGTCAGGGTGTCGCCGAAGCTGTCGGGCGCGACGAGCATCCGCAATGTCGGCGTGCGGGGCGCCGACCCGGTCATCTGAGCAACAGTAAGGCCGGTCGATAGCCCCGGCCATTTTCTCCGACACATCCGCGGGAAGTAACCTGGCGAACGTGAAACTGCTGGGTCGAAAGAAAGACGAGGGCGTCACCGAAGGCCGGGACGATGCCCAGACACCGGTGGAGGCGGCCGATGCGTTCGGTGCCGCACCACGGCAGACCACCGCACCCAAGGGACGGCCCACGCCGCGACGCAACGCCGGACGCAAGGGCCCCGTCGCCCCGGCGCCGATGACCTCGTCGGAGGCGCGGGCACGGCGAAAGTCGCTGGCGGGTCCCAAGCTCAGCCGCGAGGAACGTCGCGAACAGAGTGCGGTGCGGCGCTCCCAGATGTCCGATCGGCGCGAACGCATGATGGCCGGCGACGAGCGCTACCTGCTGACCCGTGACCAGGGTCCGGTACGCCGGCACGTACGTGACATCGTCGACGCTCGCCGCAACGTGCTGGGGCTGTTCATGCCGTCGGCGCTGGCGCTGCTGTTCTTCATGTTCGCCGTGCCGCAGCTTCAGTTCTATATGTCACCGGCGATGCTGGTATTGATGGCGGTGATGGCACTCGACGGGGTCATTCTCGGCCGAAAGGTCGCCCGACGGGTAGATGAGAAGTTTCCGGACAATACCGAAAGCCATTGGAAGATAGGACTTTACGCGGCCAGCCGGGCCTCGCAGATGCGCCGGATGCGGTCACCGCGGCCCCAAGTCAAACACGGCGCCAGTGTCGATTAGACCTCACCGGAAAGCTGGCTGATCCACGGTGCGAACCCTGGTGCTCGGCGGAATCAGGTCAGGAAAGTCCCGGTGGGCGGAAGCCGCCATCGCCGAGTCACTGCAAGCGGACCAACCCGTGCAATACGTAGCGACCGGTCAGGTCGTCGACACCGACGTGGCGTGGCGGCAGCGCATCGCTGAGCATCGCGACCGCCGACCCTCGCACTGGTCCACCGTCGAAACCGACGACGTCGCGGGGCAATTGCGGCGTTCGCCGGATAACCCGACGCTGGTCGACGATATCGGCGGCTGGCTGGCCGCCACTTTGGATAGGCGCCAAGCCTGGGACGGCGGGTCGCTGTCGCCCGATCTCGACGATCTCACGGCCGCAGTCGCGGAGTTCAGCTCAACGTTGGTGCTGGTCAGCCCGGAGGTCGGGCTGACGGTCGTGGCCCCCACCGCGTCGGGCCGCCGGTTCAGCGACGAACTGGGAGTACTCAATCAGCGGTTAGCCGCGCTGTGCGAGCGGGTGGTGCTCGTGGTGGCCGGACATCCGCTGGCGGTCAAGCAGGCCGGGGCATGACGATGTTCGCGCCGGTGGCGCCTCCCGATACGGCCGCCGCGGCGGCGGCCCGTGCACGACAAGACACCCTGACCAAACCGCGCGGCGCCCTGGGCCGCCTCGAGGACCTGTCAGTCTGGGTTTCATCGTGCCAGGGACATTGCCCGCCAACACAATTCGAACGTGCCCGGATCGTGGTGTTCGCCGGGGACCATGGCGTCGCCCGGTCGGGGGTATCGGCCTACCCGCAAGAGGTCACCGGACAGATGGTGGCCAACATCGCCGCCGGCGGGGCGGCGATCAATGCGCTCGCCGACATCGCCGGAGCGACGGTGCGCGTCATCGACCTCGCCGTGGACACCGATCCGCTGTCCCCGCAGATCGGCGCCCACAAGGTGCGGCGCAGCAGCGGCGACATCACGAAAGAGGATGCGCTCACCGAGCAGGAGACACTCGACGCGATCGACGCCGGCCGCCAGATTGCCGACCAGGAGGTCGATGCCGGTGCCGACCTGCTGATCGCGGGCGACATGGGCATCGGAAACACCACCGCGGCAACAGTTCTGGTTGCCGCGGTGACGGGCGTCGAGCCGGTCGCGGCGGTCGGCTACGGAAGCGGGATTAGCGACGCCGGGTGGGCCCGTAAGACCGCGGCGGTACGCGATGCGTTGTTCCGCGCTCAGCCC
The DNA here is from genome assembly GCF_036488105.1 of Mycobacterium sp. Taxonomy (GTDB): domain Bacteria; phylum Actinomycetota; class Actinomycetes; order Mycobacteriales; family Mycobacteriaceae; genus Mycobacterium. The sequence continues at coordinate 2,226 of NZ_DASXHW010000294.1, forward strand.
GTGTTAGCCGCCCCGATCGCAACCCTGCAATGTTGCGGCGGAGCCGATTTGGCGGGGCTGGCCGGCTTCTGCGCGCAGGCCGCGATGCGGCGCACGCCGGTGTTGCTGGACGGCATGGTGGTGACGGCCGCCGCGTTGATCGCCGAGCAACTGGCGCCCGGCGCCCGGCTGTGGTGGCAGGCCGGCCACCTCTCGACCGAACCCGCGCATGCGCTCGCCCTGGCTCAGCTCGGCCTGGATCCGATCCTTGACCTCAAAATGCGGCTCGGCGAGGGCACCGGCGCGGCGGTCGCTCTGCCGGTGCTGCGAGCCGCGGTGGCCGCACTGTCGTCGATGGCGACGTTCGCCGACGCAGAAGTCACCGACCGCTCGCCGACATCGTGATCGGCTCGTTGGCAACGGCTTTCGCGTTCGAGACCGTTGTCCCGGTGCCTGGCAGATCGGACCGGCCGCTGGGCCGCGGCGCGATGACCGCGCTGCCGGTGGTCGGCGCTGTGCTGGGCGCCCTGGGCGCGGCGGTGACCTGGGCCGGCGGATTGGCGTTCGGCCCGGGCAGCGCGTTGACTGGGCTGCTCGCGGTGGCCGCACTCCTGGCGGTCACCCGCGGCCTACACATCGACGGGGTGGCCGATACCGCCGACGGCCTGGGCTGCTACGGACCGCCCGAACGCGCATGTGAGGTGATGCGCGACGGGTCGACCGGTCCGTTCGGCGTGGCGGCCGTCGTGTTGGTGATCGTCCTTCAGGGGCTGGCGTTTTCGGCGCTGTGCGCGGCCGGAATCGTGGTGGCTGTGTGCGCGGGCCGGGTAGCGGCGGTGCTGACCTGCCGCCGGACGTTGCCGGCCGCCCCTGAGAGCACGTTGGGCGCCCGAGTCGTCGGCACCCAACCGGCACCGGTGGTCGCGGCCTGGGTTGTCGTGCTGCTCGCCGCGTCGTCCGCCGCGGGTCGGCAGCCGTGGCAAGGCCCGGTCGCGGTCGTGGTCTCGCTCACCTGCGCCGCGCTGCTGGTTCGGCATTGTGTGCGTCGATTCGGCGGGGTCAACGGCGACGTACTCGGCGCCGCAATCGAATTGACCACAACGGTCACCGCCGTCGTGCTGGCCGCGCTGCTCCGGTTCTGATTATTCCATCGAGACCATCATGCTCGCCGCGTCCGGCAGCGCCGCTTTAAACGCGTTACGGCTCCCGGCATAGAGATTGAAGAAGCCCGACGCGCCGGTTGTCGAGTTGTACAGCGTCACCCATCCGCCGTAGATCTGGTCTGTGCCCTGATCGGTTTGGATGTTAGCGGTGTAGTCGACCTCCAGCAGCTGTTGAAAGTTCTTGCCCTGCAACGGCTGCGGCTGCGCCGGGCGCTGCTGCACGTTGGTCAGTCCGGCGCTCTGAATATTCTGGTTGATCAGTGACGCCGATTCTTGCACGATGTCGGACGCGTCCGCGCCACCCACTACAACGAACAGGGCCGCGCTTTGGTCGCTATTGAAGAGATCGGCGGACTGCTGGCCTTGATGGGTGACTGTCCAGCCGGGAGCCACCGTCATGTTGATTCCGTGCGTCAAGTCGATGGTTGCGGCCGCGCCAGCCGCCAGCGATGTCGTGGTCGACGCTAAAGCTACTCTGCCCCAAGGGTTCTGGTCGAGTCTGCCGACCCAAGGGGGGATGGACCGGGCCGCCGCGGCAGAGTGCGGCGCGATCCGTCCGCTGCCGTCCTCTCCCGGCGGCGCGGGGCGCGTGGAGGGACCGCGCAGTGCCACCGCCACGCTGACGACCGCAGCGATCACCACGACCGCCATAACGATCGCGGCCACCAAGCCGGCATGCAACCGATGCTCCACCCCAGCGACTTCCCTAGCCTCCGCATCCTCGCCCGTGTCGGCAAGCAACGCCGCATGCAACGCATTACGAGCCGCAACCAACCCCGCCGCCGCCAATACAAACGCCGCCAACGCGGTCAATACAATCCCGCGTGTCCCATATGGGTGCAACACTGTGGTCGCCGACTCGTAGGCCACCACCAATACCAATCCCTCGATCACTCCCGTGACTGGGTTGACGCCCAACCGGCGCAAACCCAACACACCGACCGTCCCCGCCGTCGCCAGCACAATCGGCTGCAAAAAGCCCAACGTCAGCGCGATAAATGCCACATGCGCCGGGTCACCTGCCGTCACCTGCACGTGGGTGAACGCTCCATGCTGGACGACCACACTCAGCCCCAACGACAGGGCTGCACCACTGAGCGAACCAGCCACCACGAGATCTAGCGGATGCCGGAACGACGGGCGCGCGCTGATTACCAGCGGGGCAATCACTACCGCCACGAACGCCGCCACCGGAACCAGCAGACCCAACTCGAGGATCCGCGGCACCGACGGTAGGTGATAGTGGGTCGAGCCCGCCGTCACCAAATGAATGAAATGAGTCTGCAGCAGGCCGACCCCAACACCGAGTAGCAGTGAAAGCCCAAACGCCACAACGATCACCGTGATCGGCTCGTCATGCCACAACCGGTGATCGTGAATGTAGACCAGCACCGCCGCCGGCAACGCCACCGCCGTCAACACCAACGCCACCGGCAGGGACCCGAACCCCGCTGCGATCAACGCCGCCAACAACGCCAGCGCGATGACATCGCGATACACATGTTGACGCTCAGGACGCAGATGCGGCAATAGCGTTCCCAGCACCGCGACGGGACGACGTGAACCTTCAGGCGTCGGGCTGCTCGGGCTGACCATTCCTACCTCCTGCGATAATTGGCGAGCCGCTTGACGTGTTTGTAGCGTCCAAGAGCGGGATTCGCGCGCTGAAGCCTACGGCCAGACGTGACGCAATACGCACAAATCACATCATCAATCGAGTTTTGTGGCTCTTGGCGAATGCAGGTTCAACAGTTTCGCCTGGAACGAGGAGTCGACGAAGTAACCGTCAACCCAGCCGCGACATCCAGCCGTGGGTGTCGGCGAAGGTGCCGCGCTGAATTCCGGTGAGGGTGTCGCGCAGCGCCATCGTCACCTCGCCGGATTCGCCGTCCCCGATCGTGAATTCGGTGTCGCCGTATTTCACCTGCGAGACCGGCGTGATGACCGCGGCGGTGCCGCACGCGAACACCTCGGTGATCTCACCGGCTGCGGCCTTCTTCTGCCACTCGTCGAGGTCGATCTTGCGTTCCTCGACGGCGAACCCCGCGTCGGTTGCCAACTGCAGCAGTGAGTCTCGGGTGATACCCGGCAGAAGCGAACCGGATAGTTCCGGGGTGACCAAGCGGGCCGATCCCCCGCTGCCGAACACGAAAAAGAGGTTCATTCCGCCCATCTCTTCGATGTAGCGGCGTTCCACGGCGTCCAGCCAAACCACCTGCTCGCACCCGTTCTCGGCGGCCTCTGCCTGCGCGACCAGCGAGGCGGCATAGTTGCCGCCGAACTTCGCCGCGCCGGTACCACCCGGGCTGGCCCGCACGTAATCCGTTGAGATCCAGACAGTTACGGGCTTGATGCCGTTCTTGAAGTACGCTCCCGCCGGGGACCCGATCACCAGATAGCGATATTGCTTTGCCGGCCGCACGCCCAGCCCCGGCTCGGTGGCAAACACGAACGGGCGCAAATACAACGACTCCTCGCCGCCGGCCGGCGGCACCCAGTCATTGTCAACGGCGATCAGTTGGCGCAGCGATTCGATGAACAGCTCCTCGGGCACTTCGGGAATCGCGATCCGGCGCGCGGAGGACTGCATCCGTGCGGCGTTGGCTTCGGCGCGAAACGACACGATCGACCCGTCCGCCCAGCGATAGGCCTTGAGTCCTTCGAAGATTTCCTGGGCGTAGTGCAGCACGATCGCCGAAGGATCCAATTCGATCGGACCGTATGCGCAGACCTGCGCATTGTGCCAACCCTGGCCGTCGGTGTAGTCGATCGAGACCATGTGGTCGGTGTGATATTTCCCGAAGCCGGGATCGGCCAGAATCGCCTGGCGCGCGTCGTCACTAGCCGGGTTTGCGGTGCGTGACACCGTGAACTCGAGGACGTCGCTGGTCATCAGGCGATTGTATAACCGGGCGCTATCGAGTTTTTGGATCGACGAACGGTGGGCGCACCACTTCGCATTCGACGCCGCGGCCGCGGACGTCGACAGTGACGTGCTGGCCGTCCTCGACACCCGCGTCGACATCGATCAGCGCCAGCGCGATACCGACTTTCAGCGTCGGCGAAAACGTGCCCGACGTGGTGACGCCGACCGTGGTGTCGCCGTCGAGAACGGTCAGGTCCGGCCGCAGCACACCGCGTCCCACCGCGCGCAGACCCCGCAGCAGCCGCCGCGGACCCGCCTCTTTTTCGGCCAGCAGGGCGTCGCGGCCGAAGAACGCGTCCTTCTTCCAGCCAATCGCCCAGCCGCAGCGGGCCTGCAGCGGCGAGATTTCGGCGGAGAGTTCGTGGCCGTGCAGCGGATAGCCCATCTCGGTGCGCAGCGTGTCACGCGCCCCCAGACCGGCCAGCTGGCCGTCCGCGCGGGTTACCGCGGCCAGCAGCGCGTCGAACACCACTCCGGCGGAGTCCCAGGGTGGTAGCAGCTCGTAGCCGTGCTCACCGGTGTATCCGCTGCGGCACACCCGCACCGGCACGCCGTCCAGCGCCGCGTCGGCGTAGCCCATGTAGTCCATCTCGGTTGGCAGGCCGAGTTCGGTGAGCACCTCGGTCGACCGGGGGCCCTGCACGGCGAGCACCGCGTAGGACCGATGCTCGTCGGTGATGCTCAGCCCCTCGGGCGCAGCATCTTTCAGCGCGGCAACGACGGCAGCGGTATTGGCGGCGTTGGGCACCAGGAACATTTCGTCGGGACCGACGTAGTAGGCGATCAGATCATCGATCACGCCACCAGACTCGTTGCAGCACAATGTGTATTGCGCTTTGCCCGGCTGAATTCGATTGAGGTCGTTGGTCAGAGTGGAGTTGACGAACTGCGCCGCGCCGGGCCCGCGCACCAACGCCTTGCCCAGGTGACTGACATCGAACAGGCCAACGGCATTGCGCGTCGCAGTGTGCTCTGCGACGGTGCCGGCGTATGACACTGGCATCAGCCATCCGCCGAACTCGGCGAAGCTCGCGCCGTTCGCGCGATGACGGTCGTCGAGCGGTCCGTGCAACAGGTCATCACTCATAGGCATTTCACCCTAATGCGAGCCGCGACTGGCACACTTGGCCAGGTGGTCGATTCCCTGGACTTCGACGCGCTGCAGGCGGCCGGGATCGCCGATCCACGCTCGCGGGCAGGGCTGCTCGAATATCTGGCGGGCCTCGGTTTCACGGTCGACGAGATGGCCGAGGCCGAGCGCAACGGCCGCCTCTTCGGACTGGCCGGTGACGTCCTGCTGCGGTCGGGCCCCCAGGTCTATACCCTGCGGAGCGCCGCCGAGGCGATCGGTGTCGACTTGGCGGGTGTCGAACACGGCTGGGCGATGCTCGGCCTGACCGTCGCAGATCCGGATACCCCGGCGTTGAGTCAGGCCGATGTCGACGGCTTGGCGACCTGGGTGGCGATGAGGATGCAGATGGGCCCCGACGCCGCGGACGGTTTCTTACGGGTCCTCGGAGCCAGCGTCGCCCGGGTGGCAGAGGCCATCTCGTCGATGATCCGCACAAGTCAGCCCAAAATGTGGCTCGGCCTGACCGGCGACGAACTCACCACCGCGCAGGTCTACCGCGGGGCCGCAGAGTTCGTCCCCCGCCTGGGGGCAATGATCGACGCCGTCCACCGCCAGCATCTGGTCAGCACTCGAACGTTCATCGAGGGCGTCGTCAGCGGCCCGTCGGCAAGCCTGTTGTGCGGCGTCGGGTTTGCCGACCTGTCCGGCTTCACAGCACTTACCCAACTGCTCACACCCGCGGAGTTGTCGACAATGCTCACCGAGTTCGGCGCCACGGTCAGCGACGTGGTGCATGCCGACGGCGGCCGAGTGGTGAAGTTCCTCGGCGACGCGGTGATGTGGGTGAGCTCGAGCCCGGAACGGCTGGCCGAGGCGGCGCTGCACCTCGTCGACCATCCACGGGCGCGTGAGGCCGGGCTGCAAGTCCGCGCCGGCCTGGGTTACGGACCCATCCTGGCCTTGGGCGGTGATTACTTCGGCAACGCGGTCAACCTGGCCGCCCGGCTGGTGGCCGCGGCCGCGCCGGGACAGATCCTGGCCGCCGAGGAGATCTACGAGCTACTGCCGCAGTGGCCCGCTGTCGTCCAGGAACCCTTGCAGCTCAAGGGTTTCGACGCTCCGGTGATCGCCTACGAGCTGGGCCGGGCAGAGGCCTGACCCGACTGCTCAGCGTCGACGTCCGCAACCTCGACACCGGTCTGCAACGACAACGCCGCGCTTTGCACCAGCAGCACGGCAGCGAAGACGGCCACCCACAACCATGCCTCGCCCGCCGCGAGATGTGCGGCGGGATTGCGCACCGGTAGCGCCGTGACGGCCCGTACGACCGCGGAGATCACAACGCCAACCGTGACGTACGGCAAGGCGGTGCGGAGTTTTTGCACACGAGCGCCCGAACGCGTTTCGGACGATCGTTCTTTGCGTCCGGCAAGCCATACCGCCGCGGCGACGACGAGGACCGCCAGCGCGATCGGGACCGAGAGGTTGTTAGCGTCGTCCCACAACGGCTGGAGCGGCTGTCGTGTCGTCGGGTCGGCCAGCGCCAGGGCCAGGTCCGAGATCGTCGCCTCGATGAAGAACACCGCGATCGGCGGAACCAGCACCGCGACAATGAATACGCAGTGTTTCGCGAGCGTCCCCGCCGAACCCGACACGAACTGGACGACCGCGTACAGCAACATATAGACAGACGCCACAAAGGAAATGCCGCCGAGCAATTCTGCCGACGCGGCCCGGCCCTCGGTGAGCGAGCAGCCGTTTTCGCCGGCCAGCAGGCTGTATTGGATCGCCGCCAAGAACAGACCCAAAAACGCGTTCAGCAGGGCGACGCCGGTCAGCGTCTCGTGCTCGACCTCATGCGCCGCCCGCGCCTTGCCATCGCCGCGACGTCGATAGGCGCGGTCGAGCACCAGGTTGATGACGACAAACGCGAAGCCAGCGAGGACACCGGAAAACTGTGCGTAGTTCCTGGCCACGATCGAGATGTCGAAGCCGGTCCACAGCACGCAGGAATCGGCGATTTGACCTGTTGGCATCGGCGAAATAGTAGCCGCACCAACCGCTTGAACAGGGCTAAGACACGAACGAGGCGGGCGTCCGCATCATCGCTAGGCATCCCAAACCCGCGATCGTTAGGGTTGACGTTTGTGAGCACGCAACCCGGTTACCTGGCCCCCGCTGTCTCGGTCGCCTCTTCGCTGCCCCGCCGCGGCGTCAAATCGGTGGTGTTGGTCATTCCTGTGGTGTCGTCAGGTCCCGAGGACGTCAACGACGAGCCGGGCGCTGCGGTCGTCGCTGCCGAACCGTTTCTGTCGACAGATGCGGTGACCGAGATCGAGGAAGGCTTGCGCGCACTGAACGCCACTGGCGCCGCCGAGCAGGTCCACCGGCTGGTGGTGAAGTCGCTACCAGTGGCCAGCGTGCTGACGGTCGGCGTGGGCAAGCCGCGCGACGAGTGGCCGGCGGACGAGATCCGCCGCGCGGCCGGCTCGGCGGCGCGGGCGCTCAGTGGCGCCGAGACCGCGATCACCACCTTGGCCGCACTGCCGGGCGACGGGGTCCTGGAAGCGGCAGTCGAGGGGCTGGTGCTGGGCAGCTACCGCTTCACCGAGTTCCGCACCGACAAGACGGCCCCGAAAGATCCGGGGCTGCGCACGATCACCGTGCTGTCCAGCAACAAGGCCGCCAAGGCGCAAGCCGCTCATGCGAGCGCGGTGGCGACGGCCGTCGCCACCGCCCGTGACCTCGTCAACACCCCGCCCAGCCATCTGTTTCCAGCCGAATTCGCAAAGCGGGCAAAGGCTTTGGGTGAATCAGTCGGACTCGAGGTCGAAGTTCTCGACGACAAGGCGTTACTGAAGCACGGCTACGGCGGCGTCATCGGCGTCGGCAAGGGTTCGTCACGGCTACCACGGCTGGTGCGGTTGGCCCACCACGGTTCGCGACTGGCCAAAAAGCCGAAGCAGGCCAAGAAAGTCGCCCTGGTCGGCAAGGGCGTCACGTTCGACACCGGCGGCATATCGATCAAGCCCGCGGCGTCGATGCATTACATGACCTCCGACATGGGCGGCGCCGCGGCGGTGATCGCGACCGTGGCACTGGCCGCGCAACTGGAACTGCCGATCGACGTGATCGCCACCGTGCCGATGGCCGAGAACATGCCGTCGTCGACGGCCCAGCGCCCCGGCGATGTGCTGACCCAGTACGGCGGCACGACCGTCGAAGTGCTCAACACCGATGCCGAGGGCCGTCTGATCCTGGCCGACGCGATTGTTCGCGCATGCGAGGACAACCCCGACTATCTGATCGAGACGTCGACGCTGACCGGCGCGCAGACGGTGGCGCTGGGCTCGCGCACGCCGGGGGTGATGGGTAGCGACGAGTTCCGCGACCGGGTGGCGACGATCTCGCAGCAGGTGGGCGAGAACGGCTGGCCGATGCCGTTGCCGGACGAGCTGAAGGACGACCTGAAGTCGACGGTCGCCGACCTGGCCAACGTCAGCGGCCAACGGTTCGCCGGAATGCTGGTGGCAGGGGTGTTTTTGCGCGAGTTCGTCACCGACGGGGTCAACTGGGCGCACATCGATGTCGCGGCGCCGGCCTACAACACCGGTGGCCCTTGGGGTTACACGCCTAAAGGCGCCACAGGCGTGCCGACTCGCACCATCTTCGCGGTGCTGGAAGACATCGCGGCGAACGGCTAGCCGCGACAGGCTAGTGATGCAGCGCCGACCCCTGAAACCATCTGACCTTTTGCAGCCAAGACCGCGCAGAGGTCAGGGCGAAAGCGGCGCCGCATGAGCAACAGCAGAACCAGACCAGCCCGGCGCTGATTGTGCCCTGCAGCGGAGGGACCAACGCGGTGGTCATCCGCGCCGCGCACGCGGCGATGCCGCTGCCCGAGGCGAACAGATAGAGATTGGCAATGTTGCGCGACCGCGGGTCCTTCCGCAGCACCAGCAGGGCACGCGAGCCGAAAATCAGCAGGTAGGCCAGGGTTCCCGTGAGCAATACCCAGTACACGGACAGCCAGAAGTCGGTGGGTAGCGCGAAGAAATCGCGTGCATAGGTCTTGCTGCCAGCGCTCATGTTGAAGGCTGCCAGCAACAGCGGTATGCACAACGTCGCCGGCCGCTCTACCCATTGTTTGAACGACCTCTGCATCGCGTCGTCATCTTCAAGCCGACCGACCACGTTGTAGACGATCGCGGAGGCCGCGACGATGTAGCAGTCGTGCCCGATGTAGTTCTGCAGATTCCACTCGCCGGTGATTTTGTGGAGGGCAACTCCGAGCGTCTCAGCCGACGTCGGCGATATCAGTGCGACCGCGGAGCCCTGCAGAGCGATGTTGAGCGTCGCGGCGACCTCCCACCGGCAGTGCCAGGTGACTCGCCGGATCCAGAGGCTCCAGCCGATGGATGCGAGGGTGATGATGATGAGTGCGCTAAGTGCCACAGCAGGACCCCCTACAGAGCTGAATATTTACAGCGGAGGGGCGTCCGAGCGCGGGCGCCACTCCGCGATCTTTGTCGGTTGCTGAAGGGTCTTCACGCTGCCGGCGGTCGCCACGGCATGCATCGTGCTGCTGCCACGGATCTCTTCAGCCAGCGCAGTGACCTCTTCTGGTTCGATGAACCGGTAGCGCGTCAGCAACTCGGCGCGGTTGATGCCAAGGTTGGCCGCAGCAACCCGCAGGTTGTCCGCGGTGATCAGGGTCCCCTTGTCCAACTGGTCGTAGTAAGTGGAACGCGGGAGCTCCATCGCCGTCCAGATCTCTTCCCTGCTCAGGGAGCGACCGGCCAGGTAGGAGAGCACGGTGGCAAGTTCCTTGCCGCTGTCATCGGGATACACGAGGAACAAGATATCCAGTTTTTCGGCTTTTTGAACTCCGAAACGCCTTAAATATCGCTTGCCTTGGGCTTTTGGAATGCCACGCATCTTTTTGTTTGGATTTTAAGTCCAACTTATTGGACGTTCTGGCTACGTGGTGTGTGCCGCGGTCTCCGTTCGGCAGAGAGCTGGCTCACATCGTCGACCGGTCGCCGTTTCGCCGCTGCCCGCCACGGCTGAAGCCAGTTGCCACCGGCTTGCCCTGGGTGTGTGCCGACCGCGCCGCAGTGACAGGATGGTTGCGGTAATCAGGGATGCAGCTTCGGTACACCACGCTGTGGTAAGCCAGAGGCCGACACGTGCCCACCGACCGATCGATCGAGGAGTCGACAGCGATGGCCTTCTCAGTTCAGATGCCGGCACTCGGCGAAAGCGTGACTGAGGGGACCGTCACTCGCTGGCTCAAGCAAGAAGGCGACACCGTCGAGCTCGACGAGCCTTTGCTGGAAGTGTCCACCGATAAGGTCGACACCGAGATTCCTTCGCCCGCAGCGGGAGTGCTGACCAAGATCGTCGCCCAAGAAGACGACACCGTCGAGATCGGTGGCGAACTGGCCGTCATCGGCGACTCGGCGGAGGCCACCCAGGGCGCCGAGCAACCCGCCGAACCGCCGCCCGCGCAGGCAGCACCAGAACCACAGCCGGAGGCGGCCGCCCCTCCCGCACCCGAACCACAGCCGCAGGCGCCCGCGGCGCCGGGCGCGAGTGCACCGAGTGCGTCGGGAGACTCTCAGCCGGTGCTGATGCCCGAACTCGGCGAGTCCGTCACCGAAGGCACCGTCACTCGCTGGCTGAAGAAGGTCGGCGACGCGGTCGAAGTGGACGAGCCCCTCGTCGAGGTTTCCACCGACAAGGTCGACACCGAGATCCCGTCGCCGGTCGCGGGGACGCTGATCAGCATCACCGCCGAAGAGGACGTCACGGTTTCGGTCGGCGGCGAGCTGGCCCGAATCGGCACCGGCGGCACCACCGCCGCACCCGCGCCACCGGCTCCCTCCGCGCCGCCGACTCCTGCCACACCACCAGCCCCGCCCGCACAGCCGCCGGCCGCGCCCGCGCCCAAACCCGAGCCGGCTCCCGCACCCCAAGCAGCACCCGCGCCGGCCGCCGACGCGGCTCCGGCGGCCGGTTCGAGCAGCGCTCCGTACGTCACTCCCCTGGTGCGAAAGCTGGCCGCCGAGAACAACATTGACCTCAGCTCGCTGAACGGAACCGGAGTGGGTGGCCGCATCCGCAAGCAGGATGTGTTGTCGGCCGCTCAGCAGAAGGAAGAAGCGGCCAAGGCGCCAGCGCCGGCGTCCGCGGCTCCCGCCCAGGCCCCGGCTGCCCCGAAGCCGAGCGCTCCGACACCCGCGCCCGCGCTGGCACATCTGCGCGGAACCACGCAGAAGGCCAGCCGGATCCGGCAGATCACGGCGAAGAAGACCCGCGAATCGCTGCAAGCCACCGCGCAGCTCACCCAGATCCATGAGGCCGACATGACCCGGATCGTGGCGCTGCGAGACAAAGCCAAGGCCGGGTTCGCTGAGCGCGAGGGCGTGAACCTGACCTACCTGCCGTTCATCGCACGCGCCGTGATCGATGCGCTCAAAGCACATCCAAACGTCAACGCCAGCTACAACGAGGACACCAAGGAGATCACCTACTACGACGCCGAGCATCTCGGCTTCGCGGTCGACACCGAGCAGGGGCTGCTTTCTCCGGTCATCCACAACGCCGGGGACCTGTCGCTGGCCGGGTTGGCGCGCGCGATCGCCGACATCGCCGCCCGCGCCCGCTCGGGTGACCTCAGGCCCGACGAACTGTCCGGCGGAACCTTCACAATCACCAACATCGGCAGTCAGGGCGCGCTGATGGACACCCCAATCCTGGTCCCGCCGCAGGCCGCGATGCTGGGCACCGGGGCCATCGTCAAACGACCCCGCGTCGTCGTCGACGAAACCGGCAACGAATCGATCGGCGTGCGGTCGATCTGCTACCTCCCGCTCACCTACGACCACCGACTGATCGACGGCGCCGATGCCGGACGGTTCGTGACCTCGATCAGACACCGGCTCGAAGAAGGTGCGTTCGAGGCTGACCTGGGACTCTAGGAGGGCTTGAATCGTGACCGCTACCGTCGCGATCGCAGGCTCGTCCGGGCTGATCGGGTCGGCTCTGGTCACGGCACTGCGCACCGCAGACCACCACGTGTTGCGGATCGTTCGTCGAGCACCGGCGAACGCCAACGAGCTGCACTGGGATCCGGACGGCGGCGAATTCGACGCCGGTGCGTTGCAGGGCGTCGACGCCGTGGTCAACCTGTGCGGCATCAGCATCGGGCAGCGACGGTGGTCGGGGGCGTTCAAGCAGACCCTGCGCGACAGCCGGATCACCCCGACCGAAGTGCTGGCCACCGCCGTCGCCGACGCGGGCGTGGGCGTGCTGGTCAACGCCAGCGCGGTCGGCTACTACGGCGACACCAAGGACCGGGTGGTCGACGAAACCTCCTCGCCCGGAACAGGTTTCCTGGCCCGGCTGTGCGTGGACTGGGAGGCGGTCACCGCGCCGGCCCGTTACGCCGGCACGCGCGTGGTGCTGGCCCGAACCGGCGTGGTGCTGGCCGCGTCCGGCGGTGCGCTACGCCAGTTGCGGCCGCTGTTCTCGGTGGGCCTCGGAGCCCGACTGGGCAACGGCCGCCAATACATGTCGTGGATCAGCCTGGAGGATCAGGTGCGGGCCCTGCGCTTCGTCATCGACGACAACAGGCTGTCCGGGCCGGTCAATCTGACCGGCCCGGCGCCGGTCACCAATGCCGAATTCACCGCGGCGCTGGGCCGGGCGGTCAGCCGGTCCACCCCGCTGGTGATGCCGGGGTTCGCAGTGCGAGCTGCGCTCGGCGAATTCGCCGACGAGACGCTGCTGAGTGGGCAGCGCGCGATCCCCGCTGCGCTGGAGCGGGCCGGCTTCGAGTTTGAGCACAAGACCGTCGGCGAAGCTCTGCGCTACGCCACCGCGACGCGCGACGTCGCATAGCCGCTGTCAGGTTGTCGCCAGGTTGGAGTTGTAGCCTCTGGGCCGTGAGTTCGATCCGCTCGAGCACGGCCCCGATCGACATCCGTCAGATGGAGGTCGTGGACTACCGCGTCGCCTGGCAGCTGCAGCGGGAGTTGGCCGAGGCCCGTGCCTCCGGCGGCAGCGACAAGTTGCTCCTGCTCGAACACCCGTCGGTCTATACGGCCGGCCGGCGCACGGCGCCTCCCGAGCGGCCGGCCGACGGCACGCCCGTCGTCGACACCGACCGCGGCGGCAAGATCACCTGGCACGGGCCGGGGCAGCTGGTCGGCTACCCCATCATCGGGCTGGCCGAGCCGCTCGACGTGGTCAATTACGTTCGGCGCATCGAGGAATCGCTGATCAAGGTGTGCACCGACATCGGTCTACCGGTAGGCCGGATCGACGGCCGCTCCGGAGTGTGGATGCCAGCCGGCGAGGGCCGACCGGCCCGCAAAGTCGCGGCCATCGGCGTACGGGTGTCGCGGGCGACGACGCTGCACGGGTTCGCGCTCAACTGCGACTGCGACCTCGGCGCGTTCGAGACGATCGTCCCGTGCGGGATCAGCGACGCCGGCGTGACATCGATCTCCGCCGAACTGGGCCACCGGGTCGGGGTCGGGGACGTCCGGTCGGCGGTCGCCGATGCGGTCTGCGACGCCCTGGATGGCCGGCTGGCAGTTAACCTGCAGCACACCGCCGCCCGCGTAGCATCGACGTCGTGACCGTTGCCCCCGAAGGTCGGAAGCTGCTGCGTCTGGAAGTACGCAACGCGGAAACCCCGATCGAGCGAAAGCCGCCGTGGATCAGGACGCGGCTGCGGATGGGCCCGGAATACACGGAGCTGAAGAAACTGGTGCGCCGCGAGGGCCTGCACACCGTGTGCGAGGAAGCCGGCTGCCCCAACATCTACGAGTGCTGGGAAGACCGCGAGGCCACCTTCCTGATCGGCGGCGAGGTGTGCAGCCGCCGCTGCGACTTCTGCCAGATCGACACGGGCAAGCCCGCGCCGCTCGACCGCGACGAACCACGCCGGGTCGCCGAAAGCGTGCAGGCGATGAGCCTGCGGTACTCCACGGTCACCGGCGTGGCCCGCGACGACCTGCCCGACGGCGGCGCCTGGCTGTACTCGCAGACCGTGCGCGCCATCAAAGAGCTCAACCCGTCCACCGGTGTCGAGCTGTTGATCCCCGACTTCAACGGCGACGCAGACCAGCTCCGGCAGGTCTTCGAGTCCCGGCCCGAAGTGCTGGCCCACAACCTCGAGACCGTGCCGCGGATCTTCAAGCGCATTCGTCCGGCCTTCTCCTACCAGCGCAGCCTCGACGTGCTCACCGCGGCAAGGGGTTTCGGGCTGGTCACCAAGAGCAACCTTATCCTCGGGATGGGCGAGACGCCCGAGGAGGTGCGCGCGGCGCTGACCGACCTGCACGTGTCCGGATGCGACATCGTCACCATCACCCAGTACCTGCGCCCATCCGCGCGGCACCATCCGGTCGAGCGCTGGGTCCACCCCGACGAATTCGCAGAGTTCGCGGACTACGCCGAGCAACTGGGATTCGCCGGAGTGCTGGCCGGTCCGCTGGTGCGTTCGTCGTATCGGGCCGGACGGCTCTACCAGCAGGCCAGGCTGCAGCGCCACGAGGCGCCCACCGCGCAGCCGGGTGGAGCCCGGCTTTAAGTATTCTTGGCAATTATGGCCAAACCCCGCGATGCCAAGGCGAACAAGGCTGCCCGAGCCGAGGCGAAAGCCACCCGCAAGGCGGCCGCCAAAGAACGCCGTAGCCAGCTCTGGCAGGCGTTCAACATTCAGCGTCAAGAGGACAAGCGACTGCTGCCCTACATGATCGGCGCGTTCGTGCTGATCGTGGCCATCGCCGTGGCGATCGGGGTGTGGTCCGGCGGATTTGCCCTGATATCGATGCCTGCGCTCGGAGTCGTCCTGGGCGCGTTGGTGGCGTTCATCATCTTCGGCCGGCGCGCGCAGCGATCGGTGTACAGCAAGGCCGACGGCCAAACCGGGGCCGCGGCCTGGGCGCTGGACAACCTGCGCGGCAAGTGGCGCGTCACCACCGGGGTCGCGGCCACCGGCCATTTCGACGCCGTGCACCGGGTGCTCGGCCGGCCCGGCGTCATCCTGGTCGGCGAGGGATCGGCGACCCGGGTCAAGCCCCTACTTGCCCAGGAGAAGAAGCGCACCGCGCGATTGGTCGGCGATGTCCCGATCTACGACCTCGTCGTCGGCAACGGCGACGGCGAGGTTCCGCTGGCCAAGCTGGAGCGCCACCTCACCAAGCTGCCGGCCAACATCACCGTCAAGCAGATGGATTCGCTGGAGTCACGGCTGAGCGCACTGGGTTCGCGGGCCGGAACCGCCGCGCTGCCAAAGGGCCCGATGCCCGGCAATGCCAAGATGCGCGGCGTCCAGCGCACCGTGCGCCGCCGCTAGTCAGCGCCGTACGACCGCGGTGCCGGTCACACGATCCTGGATGCCCCGCCCGTCGACGTCGACGAACAACGCGGGTATGACGAACGCGATCAACGACCCGCGCGCCGCGGCCCGGCCCAGTCCGACGTGCAGCCGCCCGTCGACGGATGCCACCCGCAGGCCCAGCGCCAGCTGGCCCGGGGTGAACTCGAACAACCGAACGGCCACAATTCCGAGCACCAGCCAGATCAGCAGGACCGCCGTCGACAGCATGCGCAACGGGATCAGCCCGAGCGTCATCCCGAGGGCGGCCAAACCGTATGCGAGCAACCAATCGACCAGCAGCGCGACCAGTCGGCGGCCCATGCGGGCCAACGAACCCGGACCGTGTTCGGGCAGACCGAGCGGCTCGCCCGGATACCCCTGAGGCTCTTCCGATCCGATGGGTTCCCGATCGGATGGCGGGGGGCGGTTGCTGCGGGTCATCACCTCACAATAGGGTCAGTTCTGGCCAGACTCAGGGACAGCACGTGGTGCCACGTAACGTCGACGTAACACGGGGTTTGACTCAGGCGGCACCGCGTCCATAGCGTCTGACCGGGCAACCCGTTACGCCCGCATAACGGGATGCTCATCAGCGACCACAGTGGTTCCAAGCTTCGCAGCAAAGGAGAGCGCCTCGGTGTCCGAAAATACGGCCGACGACATTTTCAAACTGGCCAAGGACGAGCATGTTGAATTCGTCGACGTGCGGTTCTGTGACCTGCCAGGCATCATGCAGCACTTCACAATTCCGATTTCGTTCTTCGACGAGAGCGTGTTCGAGGATGGGCTGGCCTTCGACGGCTCGTCGATTCGAGGGTTCCAGTCAATCCATGAGTCCGACATGTTGCTTCTCCCCGACCCCGACACGGCGCAAATCGACCTGTTCACCCAAGCCAGGACGCTGAACCTCAACTTCTTCGTGCACGACCCGTTCACCCTCGAGCCGTACTCGCGTGACCCGCGCAACGTCGCTCGCAAGGCGGAGAACTATTTGATTAGCACCGGCATCGCGGACACCGCGTACTTCGGCGCCGAGGCCGAGTTCTACATCTTCGACTCGGTGAGCTTCGACTCGCGCACCAACGGCTCGTTCTACGAGGTGGACGCGATCTCCGGTTGGTGGAACACCGGCGAGCCCACCGAGAACGACGGCAGCCCGAACCGCGGGTACAAGGTGCGTCCCAAGGGCGGTTACTTCCCCGTCGCTCCCGTCGACCATTACGTCGACCTGCGCGCCAAGATGCTGCAGAACCTGATCAAGGCCGGTTTCAGTCTGGAGAAGGGCCACCACGAGGTGGGCAGTGGCGGCCAGGCCGAGATCAACTACAAGTTCAACACCCTGTTGCACGCGGCCGACGATATGCAGCTGTACAAGTACATCGTCAAGCAGACCGCGTGGCAGGACGGCAAGACCGTGACGTTCATGCCCAAGCCGCTGTTCGGCGACAACGGCTCGGGTATGCACACCCACCAGTCGTTGTGGAAAGACGGCGGCCCGTTGATGTACGACGAGACGGGTTACGCCGGCTTGTCCGACACCGCGCGCCACTACATCGGTGGCTTGTTGCACCACGCGCCGTCGCTGCTGGCCTTCACCAACCCGACGGTGAACTCCTACAAGCGTCTGGTCCCCGGTTTCGAGGCTCCGATCAACCTGGTCTACAGCCAGCGCAACCGGTCGGCGTGTGTGCGCATCCCGATCACCGGCACCAACCCGAAGGCCAAGCGGTTGGAGTTCCGTTGCCCCGACTCGTCGGGTAACCCGTACCTGGCGTTCGCGGCCATGTTGATGGCCGGCCTGGACGGCATCAAGAAGAAGATCGAGCCGCAGACGCCGGTCGACAAGGACCTCTACGAGCTGCCGCCGGAAGAGGCTGCGAACATCCCGCAGGCCCCGACCCAGCTGTCAGCGGTGATCGACCGGTTGGAAGAGGACCACGAATACCTCACCGAGGGAGGCGTTTTCACGTCCGACCTGATCGAGACGTGGATCAACTTCAAGCGCGACAACGAGATCCTGCCGGTTCAGATCCGGCCGCACCCGTACGAGTTCGCGCTCTACTACGACGTGTAGGCCAGTTACGCTCTGACGTGCACTTTCCTTGCGCCGCAAGGGTGTCAGTACAGCAACAGGATGCCGCAGGATAAAAAGAGGCACCCCCGCCGTGACGCGGGGGTGTCTCTTTTTAGTGTAGGAACAAACCGTGTCGGCGTTGCCGTGCTCGTCACGGATCGTTCTGTGCCACAAAGTCCTGCACGGTGCCGCGTCGGCTGCGCGTCATCGTTCGCCTCCCATCCTCGCTGCGAGCATTCTTTTCGTCATCGGCCGCGCACGACCCTGTACGTCTCGACTGACCAGTACCGTCGCGAAGTCGAGAACACCATCGGCGGCAAGCCGTTTCACTGCCCGACGGATCGACTCGACTAGTGACACATCGGGCTCGCGACCCGCTGGTGTCATCGCTTCGGCGAGTTCGAACATCGTTAAGTATGTGTCGCCATCGTCGTCGTGTGGCTTCGCGTGGTGATCCTCCAGCAGCTCAATCACTTTGGTTGCACGACCCCATAACCCCGCGACATAAGTGTTGAGTTCAGCGATGGACGACGCCAATGGCCAACACTTAAATCGGGGAGGTCATGGGGACGGTGATTCACCCCCTGTATTTACAGATGTATTGACACGCAACAGCTTTCGGAGAACCCACGTAGGGATCGTGAATAGACAGCATCTACGAACCGTGTCAACATTTGTCATCGCCGCCACGACGGAAGGAACACGATGAAAAAATACAAGCCCAGCCCCAACCGGCTGCACTTCGGGCTCAGCGACGAATGCGTGATGCTCCGTCTCAGCAGTGACGTACGCGCGCCGACTTGGCGGAAACGAAACTTATGGCGGTGTCCATTATCGGCTGAACCAGGAACGCGGGCCGGCGCGGAATCATCCATGCGTTGAAGACTGCGGCAGGCGGGCAGCAGATTGGTGAGTAGATTTATTGTATCGGCTTGTGGTCGACACGCCAGTAAACACCCCATCCGTCAATCGGCAGTATGGGCGATGTGATTCCGTAACGTTCACGGAAATCGTTGACGGCCTTCGCACAAGCCGGCAGGAAATAATCGTCCACTATCAGGAAGCCGCCAAACGACACCTTGTGATAGAGCGCGTCCAATGCTTCAATCGTTGATTCATACATATCGCCGTCAAGCCGCAATACAGCTAACTGGTCGATCGGCGCATCCGGCAATGTATCCTTGAACCAGCCCTCGAGGAAAACCACCCGTTCGTCCAGTAATCCGAAACGGCGGAAATTATCCTCAACGTCGGCACGTGATACCTGGAGCTGAGTATGGGTGTGATGCCGATCGCCCGCATCGGCGGGAAAGTTCTCGACGTCCGGCGGCGGAAGTCCGGCAAAGCTGTCAGCAACGAAGACACGTCGGATGGTATCGCCGTAGGCTTCCAGAATTGCCCTCATGAGAATACAGGCGCCGCCTCGCCAGACGCCGGTCTCGATGAAGTCGCCGTCGACGCCATCCAGCAGCACCGTCTCGCAGGCGTAGCGCAGGTTTCGCATGCGAACGCCTCCGATCATGGTGAAGGAAAGTGAAGGCCAGTCCCTCCCCAGGAGACGTCGGTTCGGATCGAACGTGCCGTCCGACCAGGGGTCGCAGGGCGTATCTTCGAAAAGCATGCCGGTCAGCGACGCCTCGAGGAGATTGAGGTACCGCTGGACCAATCTGCCGCGGCCGAATCCTTGGTTTGTCGTCGCCTGTCGAGGTACCAGCGTGATGGCTGGTTGCCGGTCCGCGTAATCCACGTGGGGCTCCCTGTTCAGTGTTAAGTGCCCGTTTCGGCAAGGGCGAGGTTGTGGTCCACGTGGACGCCGATGACCGTCGGTTTTGTCATCGACGGGGTCGCCGTTGCGCATCTGCTCCCGGAAGTTCGGGATTCGGGGTCTCCAGGTCAGAGCGCTAACCGGTGTCTTCGGACCGAGCCGCGATGTCTTGATCGCGCGTTCCAAAGTTGTCATAGACGTCCACCAGCTCGATGGGCAAGCATTCGAAATCGTACGCGTGTCGCGGATCCCGCTGACGAGCGAGGCCTGGAGTCGGGCATCTTGTTCGCGGACTATCGCGAACTTGTCGATCGCTGCGTGGAGCTCTGCGCCGACAAACGCGCTCGCCGACAGCTCGGCGAGCGTTTGCGCTGTACTGCGACGTGTGATCGCCGTTGTTGTTGCAGGCCATCTGATTTCAGCTGGTGCTGTAAGCCCAAGCGTCATACGCGCCGGGCACGGGGCCACAGGTCGTTATATGCGGCCAGCACGAAATGACCCGCTTGGGCGGTGGTCAGCTGTGGATAGTCGCGCACGAGGCCCGCGGCCACCTGAGTGCCCTGGGGGTGCTGATTCCACAGTTGCCAGCACACGTTGTAGCCGTCGCCCAGCATCGCTGGATCCGTTCCGGTGACGCCCGCCGCCCGTACTGCGGGTGATGACCGTCCCCTACGACGAGGCGCTGCGCGAGCGGATCCGGGACCGCCTGGCCGGTCACGACCGTCGCGTCGTGGCCGACCCGACGAAGCGGCACGCGGCCGTGGCGGTCCCGCTCGTCGATTCGGAGGGCGGCGAGGACCGGATCGACCCGGCGCCGGTCGACGATTTCTACGCCCTCGGTGGCCCCGGCTATGCATGCCCCCCAGCGTGACTTCCAGAGGTCGCCGGCGAGACAGTATGTTCCGACAGCCCCCACCACAATTGTGAGGATGCACTGGATCTGAGCGATGAAGGGTATGTAACCCGATGTCAGCGTTACTCTATTGACATTCTGCCAATTGTCCGGGTCCGCGCGGCGATTGACCCCGCTCAACCAGGAGAGATGCAGTGCACTCACCATCAGGGCTGTGGCTATTCGAAAGTGCCACCTGGTCCCGTAGCGCGACGCAGTGTGGCCGACGCGACGCGCTGCTGAAGCATGATTGTGAGGCACTGCTAATGCGTGCTCGAGCGCAGGACTTGCGCATCGGCACCCTGGTCGCTGAGAACAACAGCTTCCGTCAAGTTCTCAGTGATGTGCAGTCGGCGCATTACGAATTGAAGCTGCAGGCGCAGAAGCGAGCTCCGCTGCTGCAAGAACTGAGCAGTGCATATGACTGACATCGAACGACCCAAGGGGTCGACCAACCATCCGCTCATCCCGCTGTCGGACGAGAACATCGCCGTCGCCGAGGATATGGACGTCAATCCCGCCACTACACCCGCGTCAGAAGCATCTCAAAGAATACCGTGCATGAGCCCCGCCGCCGCCGAGGAATACATCGCCAGCCTCTACGCCACCATCCTGAAGCGAGATCCCAGACCGGATGAGTTCGCTAACTGGGTCGCCAACGCCGCGGCCTTGCCACCCGAGCAAGTCTATTTCGCCTTCGTCAAATCGAAAGAGTACAAGCTTCAGCAGGAACAGTCGGTGCCGACCACTGCCATGGATCAATCAGCTCTCGGGCCCGCCGCGATTCAGCCATTTGCCGCTTTGTTGGATGATAAGGACGGCAGGAAAATCTCCATCGAGGCGGAAGCCCGGAAGAATGAAGAAGTCGCGCAGCTGAAGCATGATTGTGAGGCACTGCTAATGCGTGCTCGAGCGCAGGACTTGCGCATCGGCACCCTGGTCGCTGAGAACAACAGCTTCCGTCAAGTTCTCAGTGATGTGCAGTTGGCACATTACGAATTGAAGCTGCAGGCGCAGAAGCGAGCTCCCCTGCTGCAAGAACTGGAAGCCCGGAAGAAAGAAGAAGTGATAATCCGTCGTGAGCGCAAAGGGTTGCGGATTGCTTACGTGACCGTTGTGCGCAATGAGCAAGAACGCATTCATCACCAGCTCAATTACTATTACCTGATTGGCGTTCGTGATTTCTTTCTCTGCGATCATGGCTCAACGGATGGCACCGCGGCCTTGATCGAGCGATTTCGCTTGGAGAACCCCGATGCTAATGTCGTATGCATCTTCGATCCTACGCCGGGTCACTATCAGGGCGTGCGCATGACGGTGCTGGCAGACCTGGCGTACAGTTACGGCTGCGACTGGATTCTCGCTCTGGATGCTGATGAGATTTTGTTGTCTCGCGACGGATTGCCCGATCTGAAGGCGTTCATTGCCCATGAGGAATTGCGGAACAAGCAGTATGGGCATGTCCTCTTGCCGCTCGTGAATTATCTTCCGACGACCAAAGACCCGGTTAAGGAATCGAATCCATTCCTGAGACTGAAATTTCGGGAAAACGACGATTGTCAGGCCGAGATATGGTGGCCGCCAAAGGTTTTCGCGAAGTGGCGTCGCGGTATGTTTATCGGCGAAGGCAACCACGAAATAATCGGACTGACTGAAAGAATCGACCTGCTTGAAAATCCGCTCTATCTGGCGCATTTCCCGTACTCAACGATGGATCAAGTAGTGGCGAAGGTCGTGAAAGGTGGACGCTCGTTCGAGCATGCGCCTGAGCTCGGCCCGCTGATTGGATGGCATTGGAAAGAGGCCTACGAGCAATATCAATTGAAGGGTGAGCAGGCGATCTACGATTGGTTTGATGGCTGGCACCGCGATGCCGGCCAATTGAGCTTTCATCCGCTCGAGGCGGCATGGTTCAAACCTGCTCGCCAAAAGAGCACGCAACCAGATCAGAATTTCGTGGAGTCGGCAAATGTCCTTAATTGCGCGCCAGGCGCTAACCTTCGCTAATACCCTCATGTTTTCACGCGCACGTCTTGCAGCCAGGCAGGCGATACCATTGATGGTGGTCATCCCGGGCAATCTTCTGCCTTACCGGGACTTCCGGTAATAGGCCCGGTATGGTAGAAATTATGATGTCCGCAAACCCGAGAGTATCAGTGTGCCTGCCTGTATTCAACGGTGAAAAGTATTTGGCCGACGCAATCGAGAGCGTCCTCAATCAAAGCCATATCGATTTCGAGCTGGTTGTTTCCGATGACGGCTCGGAAGATAAATCACCCGAAATAGTGAATGATTATGCCAGCAGGGACAAGCGTATATTGTTTTCGCGTAATCCTCAGCGTCTTGGGCTGTTCGGCAACTACAACAAGTGCCTGGAGCGGGCGCGCGGCGAGTACATCAAGACCTTTGCTCAGGACGACCTTTTGCACCCGGACATCATAAGGCGAATGGTGACGGCGCTCGATACCTTTCCCAATGTCATTCTGGCCAGTTGCGGCCGCGAGACCATCGGACCTGAAAATCAACACATCGAGACGCTTACTCACCTAGAGCACGATTCGATACTTCCTGGAAAAGAAGTTATCATCGACAATCTGACAAAATTCTGTAATTGGGTCGGCGAGCCTTCCTGCCTCATGTTTCGCAGGGAATTCAAAGGGGCAGGTTTCACAGATGACTTCTATCAGTTCGGAGATATCGAATATATTTTCCGACTTCTCGAGCAGGGCGATCTTTATTACATTTCCGATGTGCTCTGTCAGTTTCGATGTCACGACGACAGCTGCAGCAGAAAGAATTTAGAGGATTTGCTCGTCGTATATGATGCCGTGCGCCTGGCTCGCATGTATCCAGACTCGTTTCTTTCTGAACATGGGCTTTCACAAGAGCAGCTATTGGAGATGGCAGTCAACCACATTTCTCTCTTTTCTTTGCCCCATGGAAGGGACGTTTTTCAGATAGATTTTGAAAGGTCCTCAGTTGGACACGACCTCGTTCAACCGAAACATCAGCGCGAAGTGAAAGAGTTTATCGTCAGGGCTGGGAATCGAATTCGCAGCCTGCATGAGCAGGCTGCTGAGTTAGAGAAGGAACTTGCAAACAACGGCACTCGCGATCACTTTGTCGCTGGAGAAGAACGCGATCATTGGCGCGGCAAACGCCTGCAGCCCCGGGCCGAAAAACAGACGTGTCCCAGAGAAGCTGTCTGCAAACCAGACATAAGCACGCGCGAGCCCGGCGAACTCTTATTCGATAGCAGTTATTACACGCTCAACAATCCC
Source organism: Mycobacterium sp. (assembly GCF_036488105.1). Taxonomy (GTDB): domain Bacteria; phylum Actinomycetota; class Actinomycetes; order Mycobacteriales; family Mycobacteriaceae; genus Mycobacterium. The sequence goes on from NZ_DASXHW010000294.1 coordinate 25,774, forward strand.
GATGTCGTCAGCCCAGGGATGGGACTTCGCGAGCACTTCGTCAAGTTTGGGTGGCGCGAGGCGAGGGATCCGCATCCTTTGTTCAGCGTGTCGCACTACCTGAACAATTGTCCGGAGCTGCGTTCTGGCGATGTAGATCCGCTCACGCACTTTATTGAAATTGGGGCGCGCAAGCGGTACAGCCCGCATCCATTATTTGATACCGAGTTTTACTGTTCGCAACTATCTGCTCCTGCGTCGGAGGAAAGCAATCCTCTCATTCACTACCTCATTTTCGGCGGGTTCGAGAAATTGAATCCGCATCCGCTCTTCGACTCGCAGTACTATCTCGATCAATACGGCGACGTGGCGGCCGCAGGGCTTAATCCTCTGGTTCATTACGTTAGGTTCGGCGCAAGGGGACGGAGGAATCCGCACCCACTGTTTGACGCGGCCTTCTACTTAGAACAATACGCCGAAGATGCGGCCGAAAAGATCGACGATCCTTTGCTTCATTTTCTTGCTTTCGGTGCTGGAGCGAAGAAAGATCCGCACCGTCTTTTTGATACATCGTGGTATTTGGAAACGTACCCTGATGTCTGCTCAGCGAAATTGAATCCCCTTGTACATTTCTGCCGATTTGGCGTAGCCGGAGCGCGACTGCCGAGGCGGAACTTCTTGCTCGGTAATTTCTTGACCGAGAATCCAAAGATTCCCAGAGACGACTCCAGCGCCATTTTGCGCGCGATGAACGATTTTGCCGCCGAGTTCGCATCGCTGAATGCCGAGCTTCCCGCGAGCGACATTGAATTCCTGGTCAACCTTCGCAATTCACCTAATTTCAGATTCGTTAAAACTTACCCTCCCGGTCACTACTACTCGCCACTTCCAGACAGCGAGGAGATCGCTCGAAATAAAGCGGTGATTCCGATAACGGAACCCAGCGGCATAGACTTGAAAGAGAAGAATCAACTCGAGCTCGCGAAGCACTTAGCCTTGTATTACTCGGAGCAGCCGTTTCCGCATCAGAAGACGGAGGATCGCCGATTCTATCTAGACAACAATTGGTGCAGCTACGGCGATCCGTTGGTCCTGTATATGATGCTGCGACATATGCAGCCCAAGCGCATCATCGAAGTTGGCTCTGGTTACTCATCGGCTGCGATGCTGGACACCAATGAGCTCTTCTTCCGCGATCGGATCGAATTCACTTTCATAGATCCCGATTCGAACCGGCTGGATACGCTTCTGACCAAAAGTGATTTGCAGCGAAAGACAATAATTAGGCAGCCTGTTCAGACGGTGCCCCTCAAACGATTTGAGACGTTGCAAGCCGACGATATACTGTTCATCGACTCATCGCACGTAGCGAAGCTCGGCAGTGATGTTTCGCATCTACTATTCAGTGTTCTGCCGAGATTGAACAAAGGTGTGCTGATTCATTTTCACGATGTGCTCTGGCCATTTAAGTATCCGCAGATCTGGCTTGATTGCGGTTTCGCGTGGAACGAGGCATACTTCCTGAGATGCTTTCTTCAATTCAACGATTCATTCGAGATCGTCTACTGGAATTCCTACATGGAAAAACACCATGCAACTTTCCTCGAAGCAAACATGCCGCTCGTGTTGAAGCACCCGACGGAGAAGATCACGCAGGGCAATTCGAGTCTATGGATTCGAAAAATCAGGTAGCCATGTCACAAGGTATTTGGGTCATTCTCCGGCTTCGATATTTGACCGGGGATCGAACTCGTGGTCGGCAGATCCAAGCGACACACCGGTCTTCCAGATAGATGTAAGGCTTCCCGTCAGTGGGAGGGGGCAACTCTTCGAGGTGCCGTTTTACCAGTTAATCAGCAGTTCTGCCACCGCATCGGAATACTGAGTGCCCGCGTCCAGGCGTTTGATTTATCTAGTTGCGGTTGCTCCGCAAGAGATTCGACTGAGCCTCAGCAGTGGGGAGCCCAGCACCGCTGGTTGGGGCAGTAAACCGCACGCGCGATGTTCACCATGGATCCGACGTCGTGCACATGGATGTTGTCCGGATCCAAGTTGGCGTGAACGCTGTTGGCAATCTGTTGCGGCGTCCAACCCCACCCGAGATCGTCACAGATGAGGTAAGCCGTCCCGATGAGCGCGTCCTCGTGGCCATCGGGCCACGTGAGGCCCGCGCCGCGCAGTTGATCGAGGTATCCGTCATCCCTGGGATCGGCAGTCGCAATCGCAGCGCTAGCAACCAGCGCAGCGCCGGCGATCATCGGGATGGCAAGTCTGGCCAGCCAGCGAGGTGGGGGCATTTGATTAGCTTCCTTCATTCTCGGCGTCGACGATGCCGTCATTGTGCGAGCCTAGGGCGGCAAACACATGTACAACAGCGAAACCTTGGAAAAAGCTTTTTTTGAGCGGCTGAGCAAAGAGCGGCCTGGTCCCGGCGATCACCGCGGCCGTCGGTGATCGGATCACGCCGTTGACCGGTCGGTTGAGCACCGGTGAGCAGAGACAGCTCACGGCGCTGTTGGCCAAAGCGCTCGGCCCGGCGAATTCGTAGTCGACACGCGCCTTGACCGGGCGACGTCAGCGATGCTAAGCAGGTGCTCAGCATTCGTTGTGAATGGTATGGAAGGGATCAGATGGCGCTGCAGGAACTCTTGGACGACCTTCGCAAGCGACCCGGCTCGGGTGACGTCATTTCCGTCATCGATCCCGCGACCGAAGAGACCATCACCGAGTTCACCGACTGCGGCGAAGAGGCGGTCGACGAGGCCGTCGCACGGGCGAAGGCGTCCTTCGAGTCCGGTGTCTGGTCCCAGCTGCCGGGCCGCGAGCGAGCCAAGGTCATCTGGCGCATCGCGGATCTGATCGACGAGCACGCAGACGAGTTCGCCCGGCTCGACTCGCTTAACACCGGTATGCCACTGATGCAAGCAACCCTGCAGATGTCCACCTGTTCGGAGTTCTTTCGCTACTACGCGGGTTGGTGTTCCAAGCTCAACGGCGTCGCCTACGACGTGAAGACCGACGGCATCGCGAGCGACGCTTACGTGAACATGCACGCCTACACGCTGAAAGAGCCCTACGGCGTCGTGGGACTGATCTTCCCGTGGAACGGCCCCATCTTCAACGCCAGCGCCAAGCTCGCTCCGGCGCTCGCCGCCGGCTGCAGCATGCTCGTCAAACCCGCTGAGGAGACGCCGCTTTCGGCGCTCCTGCTCGACCGACTGGTGCACGAGGCCGGGGTACCAGAGGGCGTGGTCAATCTGCTGACCGGCTACGGCCACACCGCAGGCGCGGCGATCACCGCGCACGCGGGAGTCGAGAAAGTCGCCTTCACCGGCTCCACGGACGTCGGCAAGGAGATCGTGCGGGCGTCGGCGGACAACCTCAAGAAGGTCACCCTCGAACTCGGCGGCAAGTCGCCGGTGCTGATCTTCGACGACGCCGATCTGGACAAGGCCATCCTGATGGCCTCGCTCGGCATCTTCGTCCACTCCGGCCAGGGCTGCGTGTGCGGGTCACGAATCTTCGTGCAGCGCGGCGTGTTTGACCGAGTCGTGGAGGGCATCTCGATGATGGCCAACACGTTCAAGTACGGCGCGCCCAGCGAGGAAGGCTGTGTCAGCGGCCCGTTGATCAGCCAGAAGCAACTCACTCGGGTGATGGGTTTCATCGACGAAGGCAAGAGCGACGGCGTCGACATCGTTACCGGCGGCTACCGCATGGACCGCAAGGGCTACTTCGTCCACCCGACCGTACTCACCAACGTCGACCCGGGCATGCGGCTCTACCAGCAGGAGATCTTCGGGCCGGTGGTCAGCATCCTGCCGTTCGATGACGAGGACGAGGCGGTGGCTCTGGCCAACGACACCACGTACGGGCTGGCCGCGACGGCCTACACCGAGAACCTCGGGCGTGCGCACCGGATCGTCAAGCGTCTGCAGGCGGGCAGCGTGCAGGTCAACTGTCAGTTGGTATTTGACCCCGACGTGCCGTTCGGCGGTTACAAGCAGTCCGGCTGGGGACACGAGTTCGGTAAAGAGGGCATCGAGATGTACATGAAGACGAAGTCGGTCTGGGCGCAGCTGTAAGGACGTATCGTCAGCGCATGGCGCAAAGTCTCGAGGCCCGGCTGAATTCGTATTGGCCGACCGCCCTGTCAGTGTTTCGAGTGATGTTCGGGTTGCTGTTTCTCAGCCACGGCCTGTCCGGGCTGATCGGCTGGCCGGCCGCGGATCACGTGGCGCCAGTGGGCCAATGGCCCGACTACTACGCCAGCTGGATCGAAGCGGTCACCGGTGCACTGATCACCCTCGGGCTGTTCACCCGGCCCGCCGCGTTCCTGGCCTCAGGGGAGATGGCGTTCGCCTACTGCACCGTCCATCTGCCACATGGCTTCTTCCCGATCAACAACCACGGCGAGGACGCGGTGATGTTTTGCTTCGCTTTCCTGTTGCTGATCTTCGCGGGCGGCGGCCCCTACGCCTTGGACGCCCACCGAAGTCGGTGGCCGGGGCGCAGTGGCTGGTCGAGCGGCCGAAGTCGATTGCGGCGCTAGGTACTTCCCAACACCGCGTGGGCAGCGGCGTACCGGTACAGGCGGACTGTAGTCAATCGCACCCGCCAATTGGGCAGGAGTTGCGACGACCACGAAGTCCGCGCGATAGTCCATGTCCCCGGTGGTGACAGTTATCCCATTGGCGTCGTGCGCAATTCGGACAGCTATCGCACCGTCGCGAAGAACGCGCGGACATCGTCGACGAACAACTCCGGCTGCTCGAACGCGGCAAAATGCCCGCCGCGCGGCATCGTCGTCCAGTGCGTGACGTTGTAGGCGGCATCACACCAGCTTCGCGGCGTGCGCAGGATTTCTTTCGGAAATGCCGCGACTCCAGTAGGCAGCTCCACACGGCCATCGGTGACAAACCTGTTGAAGCTCTCCCAGTACAGGCGGGCTGAAGATGCGCCGCTTCCAGTGACCCAGTACAGCATCACGTTGTCGAGCAATTCGTCACGGCTGAGCACATTTTCGGGGTGCCCGTCGCAGTCAGCCCATGCCCAGAACTTCTCGGCGATCCACGCCAGCTGCGCCACCGGTGAGTCGACCAGTCCATAACCGAGCGTTTGGGGCCGCGTGGATTGCTGTTTGGAGTAGCCAGTGCCCCACTTCCGGTGTTCCACAAATGCGGCCAGGGCCTGTTGATCGTCCTCGGTGATATCGGCGGACCCGGCGACCGGCTTCGCCATCGGCATGTTGAGGTGGATGCCCACGCAGTGACCGACGTTGCGTCCGATTTGCGTCGTCACCGCCGCACCCCAGTCACCGCCCTGCGCGCCGTACCGGTCGTAACCGAGTCGGCCGACCAGCGTCTCCCATGCTTCGGCGATCTTCTCCACACCCCATCCGGTGTGGGTGGGCCTCCCGGAGAATCCGTATCCCGGCAGCGATGGGCAGATCACGTGGAAGGCGTCCTCGGCGCGACCGGACGGCGGGTTGACCAGCGGCTCGATCACCTTGTGGAACTCGACCACCGAGCCCGGCCAGCCGTGGGTGATCAGCAGCGGCAGCGCGTCGTCGTGCGGCGAACGTTGGTGGATGAAATGGATGTCCAGCCCGTCGATCTCAGTCAGAAAGTGATCGAACCGGTTCAGCGCGGCTTCCCGCGAACGCCAGTCGTAACCGTCGGCCCAATAGGCGGCCAGCTCGCGGGTGTAGGCCAGCGGTATGCCCTGGCTCCAGTCGTCGACCGTCTCCGACTCCGGCCATCGAGTGCGCGACAAACGCTGCTTGAGGTCGTCGAGAACGGCGGCGGGGACGTCGATGCGATACGGCCTGATTTCCGGCATGGCTCTCATCATGCAGGCAGCCACGATCGCCGACTGTCACCAGGTCCGAGGCGACGCCTCCGACGCGAGGTCACAGGATGTGCCGCGGCGACCTGCCCATGTAGTAGCCGGTCGGGAACGACATCTCGATCACCCGGAGTTGATCGTGGGCTTTCGACTCGAGCTCGAGGACGACACAGCTCTCGTCGAGAGATTTCGACTCCAGCACGATGTAGTGCTGACCGCCGCCATGGACGTCGGTAATCGGGTCACCTGACCGCAGTGCCTCCACGGGCACCAGTTCGGGATTTCCGTGTAGCTCCACCCTCGTCACGTTAAGGCATTCGCGGAAGTGTGGGAACGTTTTTCGTCCACCGACTCCGATCACCGGTCGAGGGCGAGATCCTTGCGGAATCGCTTCATCCCGTCGACCTTCTCGGCGAGCGTGGCATCCGGCCCGGAGTAGAACATCCACGGCATCGTGACGATGCCGTGGATGCCGGCGTCCTCGGCGCGCTGGTAATCGGCGATCGTGAATGCATCGGTCAGCGGCGTCAGAACAGTGAAATCGTCCATCGTTAAACCGTTTTCGGCTCGCAGTTCACGCAACCGGGCCACCGACGCGATAGCGTGATCGGTCTTGATCAGGTCGCCGATCCAACCGTCGTAGCGCGCCGCGCGGCGCAACGCGATCTCACTGAGCCCACCGACGTAGATCGGTATCCGCGGCGGCGTCGGCTGCATCTCCAGCTTCGGGGTTTGATAGAACTCGCCGTCAAATTCCGTCCAGTCCGGCGACCAGAGGGTCCGCATCAGGTCGAGCATCTCGTCGGTGCGTCTGCCCCTGGCGGAGAAGCGTTGCTCCATCAGGTCGAACTCTTCTTCACACCAGCCGACGCCGACGCCGAGCTCGACCCGCCCGTCGGCGAGATAGGCCGCGGTGCCAATGGCTTTGGCCGCCGAGTAGGGATTGCGCATGGCCGGGATGTAGACCGTGGTGACGAACCGCAGCCGCGTGGTGACCTGCGCGAGCGCGCCGACCAGCACCCAGGGGTCGGGCCATTCGGTGAACGCTTGCCAGCGCCGCTGCCCGTCCTTGGTGTAGGGGTACGGGGTTTTCAACGTCTCCAGGTTGACGATGTGGTCGGGGATCCCCATGCCGTCATAACCGAGCTCGTCGGCGGCCTTGGCGATCTCGACGATCTCGCGGGTATCGAGAAATGCGCTGCTGACGTAGAACTTCATTCGGCGTCCCGCGCCCACGACGGCTTGATGAAGATTCCTTCGGCTTCGACAGTGATTCCTTCGCCGTCGGAAAGATGGCCGGATACAAAGGATTTGACACCTTCGGTGCGCTCCACGGCGGCGTCGGCGCGAAGCCTGCCCAACGGGGTACCACGCACGAACCGAACCGTGAGGGTTCCGGTGAACAGCGGCTTGGTCAGGCCGGCGCTGGCGGCCTCGCCGAGCACGTGATCGAGCACCAGCGCGCAGACCCCTCCGTGCACCAGCCCGGGCGGGCCCTCGTACGCGGCGTTCAGGGTGAACTCGCTCCAGCACTGGGTGCCGTCATTGTCGTGATGGATGGTCAGCGGCGGGGCGATGGCGTTGCGCAGTCCGATCACGGCGTTGCCCCAGACCACCGGGCGTCCCCCGACCGCGTGGCGCACCACCTGCGAATCGTCACGCTGTCTGCTGCGCAGCACATCGCTGGCCGTCCGGATCGCCATTCTGGCCGCATCGACGGAGTCTGGGTCTGCGTCGGTGCGCAGAGCCAGCCGGATCAGCTCGCGCACGTCGTCGGTCAGCGGACCGTAGAGCGCTGCGAGCCGATCGTGTTCGTCGGCGCTCATCACCTCGTAGGGGACCTTCGCGTCCAACCCCGCCTCCTGGCGCTAGTGGCGGGCCTCCGTCAGCAGCCGACCGATACATCCTTACTAACACCGAGGCGCTCGGGCTACCGCGGGCGGGGCTGGCTTATTCGTCGAAGATCTTGTGCACGACGGCTTTTGCGCGCCGAGTCACCCGCAGGTAGTTGTCCAGGAACGCGCCGCCGTCCCCGTTCTTCGCCCAGCCGGCCGCGACGGCAACAGTGTTGAGCAGGCGGCCGGGCCCGGGCAACTGGTCGGTGGGCTTGCCGCGAACCAGCACCAGCGCGTTGCGGGCCCGCGTCGCGGTCAGCCATGCCTCCCGCAACAGCGACGCGTCTTCAGCGGTGATCAGCGCAGCCTCGGCGGCGGCATCCAGGCTCTCCAGCGTCGAGGTGTTGTGCAGCGCAGCGATCTCGCTGGCATAGCGCAGCTGGAGCAGCTGCACGGTCCACTCGATGTCGGCCAATCCCCCGCGTCCAAGCTTGGTGTGGGTTTTCGGGTCGGCGCCGCGCGGCAGCCGCTCGGAGTCGATGCGCGCCTTCATCCGCCGGATCTCGAGGACCGCCTCCGCCGACACCCCGCCGGAGGGGTACCGCGTCTTGTCGGCCATGTGCAAGAACCGCCGACCCAGATCCGCATCACCGGCCACCGCGTCGGCCCGCAGTAGCGCCTGGATCTCCCACGGCTGGGCCCACTGCTGGTAGTAAGCGGCGTACGAAGCGAGCGTGCGGACCAGCGGACCGCTGCGACCCTCCGGACGCAGGTTGGCGTCGACCTCCAACGGCGGGTCGGCGCTGGGGGTCCCCAACAGCGCGCGAATCTGCTCAGCCACGGTGACCGCCCAGCGCACGGCGTCGGAGTCTTGCACCCCGTCGGCCGCCTCGCAGACGAACAGCACGTCGGCGTCGGATCCGTAGCCCAGCTCGTGGCCTCCGAGCCGGCCCATGCCGATGACGGCGATGGCGGCCGGCGCGTTGCCGCTTTCCGGAAGGTTGGCCCGAACCACAGCGTCCAGGGCGGCCTGCAAAACCGCGACCCAGACCGCGCTGAGCGCGGCACACACGTCGGTGACGTCGAGCATGCCCAGCAGATCGGCCGAGGCAACGCGGGCCAGCTCACGGCGGCGCAGCGAACGCGCAATCGCGATGGCCCGAACCGGATCGCGTTGCCGGCCCGCCGAGGCCACCAGCGCACCGGCCACCGCCTCGGGGTCGACCTCGAGCAGCTTGGGGCCTGACGCCCCGTCGCTGTAGTTCTGGACGACTTCCGGCACGCGCATCAAGAGTTCGGGCACATACGCCGACGTTCCGAGCACATGCATCAGTCGCTTGGCGACCGCGGGCTTGTCGCGCAGCGTGGACAGATACCAGCGGTGGTCGACCATCACCTCGCTGATCCGGCGGTAGGCCAGCAGGCCGCCATCCGGATCGGGGGTATCGGAAAGCCAATCAAGCAGTCGGGGCAGGAGCACCGATTGCACCCGGCCGCGGCGGCCGCTCTGGTTGATCAACGCGGACAGGTGGCTCAGCGCGCTTTGCGGAGCCTCGTAGCCGAGTGCGGCCAGCTGGCGCTCCGCGGCCGCGGGCGTCATTCCCTGGGAGAACTCCAGGCCTTCCGGCACAAGCGATTCCAGCAGCGGCTGGTAGAACAACTTCGCGTGCAGCCGGGACACCCGCATGTGGTGACGTTTCAGTTCATTGCGCAATACGCCCACCGCGTCGTGGCTGCCGTCGGGCCGGACATGAGCCGCCCGGGCCAGCCAGCGCATCGACTCCTCGTCGTCGGATGCGGGCAACATGTGCGTTCGCTTGAGTCGCTGCAACTGCAGCCGATGTTCAAGCAACCGCAGAAATTCGTAGGAGGCAGTCAGATTGGCCGTGTCGTCGCGACCCACGTAGCCGCCGGCGCCCAGTGCGGCCAGCGCATCGACCGTCGACGCCACATGCAGCGACTCATCGTTGCGGCCATGCACGAGCTGCAAGAGCTGCACCGCGAATTCGACATCCCGCAGCCCGCCGCTGCCGAGTTTGATCTCGCGGGTGCGCACGTCAGCGGGCACTAGTTGCTCTACCCGCCGCCGCATCGCCTGGACTTCGCTGACGAAATCCTCCCGCTCGCAAGCATTCCAGACCATCGGCATCAGCGTTTCGATGTACTGCTTGCTCAGTTCGGCGTCGCCGGCCGCTGGCCGGGCCTTCAGCAACGCCTGAAACTCCCAGGTCTTCGCCCACTGCTGGTAATAGGCGATATGCGAGTCGAGGCTGCGAACCAGCTCGCCGTGGCGGCCTTCCGGTCGCAGGCCGGCGTCAACCTGGAAGAAGGCGTCCGACGCCAACCGCATCATCTCGCCGGCTATCCGCGCGGACACCTGATCGGCGGGTTCGGCAACGAAGATCACGTCGACGTCGCTGACGTAATTCAGTTCG
>NZ_DASXHW010000295.1:0-31174 GCF_036488105.1 Mycobacterium sp.
GCTCACTCCGACCCGGGGCCCGGCGAACGTGATCAGCCGCGGCTCGATCGTGTTCGGTGGCATGTTCTGGGCGATGTCAGGCGCCGCGAGAACGGCCAGTGCCGCACCAAGGCTATGGCCGGTGACCAGGATCTGATCGCAGCCGGCCACCGCGGCGGCCAGATGTGAGGCGATGTTGTTGCGGACGAGTTGGTAGACGTCCTGAAAGCCGGAGTGCACCTGCCCGAACCCGCTGATCGGACGGTAGTCATCGGGTATCGCGTCGATATCGGCGACCCACTCGGCAAGGTCGGCTGTGCCGCGAAAGGACACGAATGCGGTGCGACTAGCCGGGTTATGACCCATCAGCCCGAAGATGTTGGTGTCGTTGATCATCGCGGTCACGGCGGGATGCGGGTTTGTCATCGCGGTGAGCATCACGGCGTCCGCCTGGATGAGGCTGGTCTGGCTGTATCCGGCCGGCAGCGTTGCGGTGTTGCCACCCATCACCGTGTAGGCCGCTTGCGCCAACGGCAGCGCGACGTCGCGGGCAAAGGTCGGGTCGAAAGCCACAGCCGCAGTCTAGGCCGACTTCGGCGTCGCGAGCTCAACCTCTGTCTTGATGCTTGTTGAGCCAGATGTAGGCTAACCTGCGAAAACACTTTCGCACCGCTGATGACAGCGAACCCGGCTGCGGCAGAGCCGAACTCAGGAGACGTCATATCGATGCCCGACACGCACGCCTTGGACCGCGCGATTGCTCTCGAGGTCGTCGACGACGATGTCGTCCGGGGTAGTACTCGGCCCGAGTGGAAGAACATGGTCGGACCCTTCGGCGGTGTCACCGCCGCGACCTTGCTGCGCGCCATCGAAGTGCACCCTGACTGTCTGGGTGAGCCGGCGGCGCTGACAGTGAATTTCGCCGCGCCCATTGCCGACGGCGACTTCGAGATCTCGCGCCGGGCGCCGCGCACCAACCGCACCAATCAACATTGGATTGTCGAACTCAGTCAGGATGGCGCGGTCATGACCACGGCCACAGCGATATTCGGGATCCGCCGCGACACCTGGTCAGACACCCAAGCGGTACCACCAGCTGCGCCGCCACCGGAGCAGGTCTCGCGCAGCAGTCGCGAGAACCTGCCGGTTTGGACTGATTTGTACGACATGCGTTTTGCCGAAGGCTCGTTCTCCGGTGGGGCCGTGCAGACCGGCTCGTCCTCGACAACCACACTATGGGTACGCGACGCCGCGCAGCGCCCCGTCGACTTTCCAGCACTGACCGCGATGTCCGACATCTTCTTTCCGCGAGTGTATTTGCGCCGCGGGGTACTGCCCGCCGGCACCATTTCCATGACCACGTATTTTCACGCCGGTAGTCAAGATTTGGGCGCCCTCGGTGGCGACTACATTCTGGCAACAGCGCGCGCTGACCGATTCGACCGTGGATTCTTCGACCAGAACGCGCAGCTTTGGAGCCGTGACGGAGTGCTGTTGGCGAGCACCTATCAGATCGTCTACTTCAAGGACTGACCGAAGTTCGGCTGACGCTGATTCTGGTGAGTCAGCGGGCCGGATCGTCCGGCTTGCGGTGAGCCGTAGAATTGCGTGCACGGCGTCGATCCGGCCATCACCGGGGAGCCTTCGGAAGAACGGCCGGCAGTAGCACTCAGCAGGCCCAGTAGAACCGAACGGGCAGGCCCGTCACAGCCGACAACGAGCGGCCACGCCGATACGTGGCAAGCGGGGTGGTACCGCGGCGCTTGCGCACCAGCGCGACGTCGTCCCCGTGCCTGAGAGCGGCACATGGAGACGACGCACAGTGACCGAGACAACCTATCCGAAGCCGGCGGGCGGTGCACCCGACCTGCCGGCGCTGGAACTCGAGGTCCTCGACTACTGGGCGGCCGACGGTACGTTCCAGGCCAGCATCGCCCATCGCGCCGACGCCCCTGAGTACGTGTTCTACGACGGGCCACCCTTCGCCAACGGCCTACCGCACTACGGGCATCTCCTCACCGGGTACGTCAAGGACATCATCCCGCGGTACCGGACCATGCGCGGATACAAAGTCGAGCGCCGCTTCGGTTGGGACACTCACGGCCTGCCGGCCGAACTCGAGGTCGAGCGGCAGCTCGGCATCACCGACAAATCCCAGATCGACGCAATGGGTATCGCCGCCTTCAACGACGCCTGCCGCGAATCGGTGTTGCGGTACACCGACGAATGGCGCGCCTATGTAACCCGACAGGCGCGGTGGGTCGACTTCGACAACGATTACAAGACGCTCGATCTGCCTTACATGGAATCGGTGATCTGGGCTTTCAAGCAGCTGTGGGACAAGGGGTTGGCCTACGAGGGCTATCGCGTGCTGCCGTATTGCTGGCGCGACGAGACACCGCTGTCCAACCACGAGCTGCGGATGGACGACGACGTTTACCAGAGCAGGCAAGACCCGGCCCTGACGGTCGGATTCGCGGTCCCAGAAGGCGATTTGGCGGGGGCCCACCTCCTGGTGTGGACCACGACGCCTTGGACGCTGCCGTCGAACCAGGCCGTGGCCGTCAACCCCGACGTGACCTATGTGCAGGTGCGCGCCGGCGAGCACCGCGTCGTGCTGGCCGAGGCCCGATTGGCCGCCTACGCACGAGAACTCGGCGACGAGCCCGAAGTATTGGGCAGCTACCGGGGCAGCGAGCTGATCGGCACCCCGTATCGGCCGCCGTTCCCGTACTTCATGGACTCGCCCAACGCTTTTCAGATACTCAGTGCCGACTTCGTGACGACCGATGACGGTACCGGGATCGTGCACTTGGCACCGGCCTACGGTGAGGACGACAAGGAAACCGCCGACAAAGCCGGCATCGTGCCGGTGACCCCGGTCGACGCCAAAGGCCGATTCGACGTGACCGTTCCGGATTACCAGGGGCAGCACGTCTTTGACGCGAACCAGCAGATCATCCGCGACTTGAAGAATCACACCGGTCCGGCCGCCGCCAACGGTGCGGTGCTGATCCGGCAGGAGACCTACGACCACCCCTATCCGCACTGCTGGCGGTGCCGCAATCCGCTGATCTACCGCGCGGTTTCGTCCTGGTTCATCAAGGTCACCGACTTCCGGGACCGCATGGTCGAACTCAACCAGCAGATCACCTGGTACCCCGAGCACGTCAAGGACGGTCAGTTCGGCAAATGGCTGCAGGGCGCGCGAGACTGGTCGATCTCACGAAATCGCTACTGGGGCACACCCATTCCGGTGTGGGTCTCCGATGATCCGGCCTTTCCGCGGATCGACGTCTACGGCAGCCTCGACGAGCTGGAGCGCGACTTCGGCACCCGGCCAGGCAACCTGCACCGGCCCTATATCGATGAGCTCATCCGGCCCAACCCCGACGACCCGAGCGGGCGTTCGACGATGCGGCGCATCCCGGACGTCTTCGACGTGTGGTTCGACTCCGGCTCAATGCCCTACGCCCAGGTGCATTATCCGTTCGATAACCGGGACTGGTTCGACACGCACTATCCCGGCGACTTCATCGTCGAATACATCGGCCAGACCCGCGGCTGGTTCTACACGCTGCACGTGCTGGCCACCGCACTGTTCGACCGGCCGGCATTCAAAACCTGTGTGGCGCACGGGATCGTGCTGGGCAGCGACGGCCAGAAGATGAGCAAATCGCTGCGCAACTATCCCGACGTCAGCGAGGTGTTCGACCGCGACGGCTCCGATGCCATGCGCTGGTTCCTGATGGCCTCGCCGATCCTGCGCGGCGGCAACCTGATCGTGACCGAACAGGGTATTCGCGACGGCGTGCGCCAAGTGCTGCTGCCATTCTGGAACGCCTACAGCTTCCTGGCCCTCTACGCGCCGAAAGTCGGTACCTGGCGGGCCGATTCGGCACACGTCCTGGACCGCTACATCCTGGCCAAGCTTGCGGTGCTGCGCGACGACCTGACCGCGGCGATGGATGGCTGCGACATCTCGGGGGCATGCGAGCAGTTGCGCCAGTTCACCGAGGCGCTGACGAACTGGTATGTGCGACGGTCACGTTCGCGGTTCTGGGAGGAAGACCCCGACGCGATCGATACGTTGCACACCGCGCTCGAAGTAACCGCGAGGCTAGCGGCGCCGCTGCTGCCGATGACCACCGAGATCATCTGGCGGGGGATCACCGGGGAGCGCTCTGTCCATCTGTCCGACTGGCCGGCCGCCGACCTGTTGCCGGTGGATCTCGAGTTGGCCGCCGCGATGGACCAGGTGCGCGAGGTGTGCTCGGCGGCGTCGTCACTACGCAAAGCCAAGAAGCTACGGGTACGGCTGCCGCTGCCGAAGCTGACTGTGGCGGTGGAGAATCCGCAGCGATTGGCGCCGTTCACCGATCTGATCGCCGAGGAACTCAACGTCAAGACGGTGGAGCTGACCGACGACATCGCCGGCTACGGCCGTTTCGAGCTCACCGTCAACGCCAAAGTCGCGGGCCCGCGGTTGGGCAAGGATGTGCAGGCCGCGATCAAGGCGGTCAAGGCCGGCGAGGGCGTCGTCAACGCCGACGGCACATTGACCGCCGGTCCGGCGGTGCTGCTGCCCGAGGAGTACAGCTCGCGGCTGGTCGCCGCCGATCCCGAGTACACCGCGCCGTTGCCCGGTGGAGCGGGGCTGGTGGTACTGGACGCCACGGTCACCCCGGAGCTGGAGGCCGAGGGCTGGGCCAAGGACCGCATCCGTGAACTGCAGGAGCTGCGCAAGTCGGCCGGGCTCGATGTTTCCGACCGGATCAGCGTAGTGATGTCGGTGCCGACGCAGCGCGCCGACTGGGCGGACGCACACCGCGAGCTCATCGCAGGGGAAATCCTGGCCACCAGCTTCCAATTCGGTGATCCGACCGACGGCGCTGCGGAAATCGGTGACGGTGTGCGGGTATCGATCGCGAAGGCGTGAACTCAGTACGACACCGCCGCTGTCACTCCGCTGGTCAGGGTGCGTTCCACACGCACTGCGCCGCCGAGTTGTTCACCGGGTGTAAGGCCACGACTTTGCCCTGGTAGCTGATCTCGCAGCCTACTTTCGCGTCGCCTTTGCCGCTCACCACGATTTGGTACACATGCCCGGAACTGGCTGTCATGACCTCGGTTCGGGCGAACGGAAGTGCTTCGGCGTTCAGGGTCTGGGTGGTCTTTCCGTCGTCGATGACGATGTTGTAGGTGTCCCCGTGTCCGGTGGCCTTCCACACCATCTCCGACTGCTGGGCGGGCTGTTGGGCCGGCTGCTGTTGGGCCACGTGTGACGATGCTGCGGCGTTCTCGGCGGCCACGTCGTCGCGGATGTTCGGCGTCACACAAACGGCGTCGCCGTTGAACGCGTTGCGCCACACGTAGCCCTGTTTGCAACTGTTCGACCCGTAGGCGCCATTGGGATCACGCAAACCTGGGGCAGCGGAGTTCTCCTGCTGCGTGCGGGTACGCACGTCCGGTGTCACGCAGACATGGTCGGACGGGATGGCTTCGCGCCAGACGTATCCCTGGGCACAGGTATCCGGTCCGAACGGCTGCGGGTCGGCTGCGACCTCGGACTGTGAAGACAGGCTAAGTGCTGTCAGCATTACTGCCGCGGCACCGCCATATGCGAGAACGCGTGCCTGGTCACCGAGCATGTTTCACGTCCTGTCTGTGGGCTTCCACCGTCGACTGGCTGCGGGTCGCGTTGACCCGTGCGGGTCACAGTACGGTCGGAAATCAATCGCCAAATCAGGGATTTCCCTACATTTTGGGCATTTGAGAAGCTGGTAGCCGTGGATTTCCGCTGGGTGCTGCACCTCGACATGGACGCGTTCTTTGCGTCCGTCGAGCAACTCACCCGGCCCACACTTCAGGGTCGGCCGGTGCTGGTCGGTGGGCTGGGCGGACGCGGTGTGGTGGCCGGCGCCAGCTACGAGTCGCGGGTATTCGGGGCCCGGTCGGCCATGCCGATGCACCAGGCACGCCGCCTGATCGGTGTGACCGCGGTCGTGCTGCCGCCGCGCGGCGCGGTGTACAGCGTCGCCAGCCGCCGGGTGTTCGACACCGTGCGGACCGTGGTGCCGGTCGTGGAGCAGCTCTCCTTCGACGAGGCGTTCGGCGAGCCGCCGGAACTGATCGGCGCATCCGAGACCGAGGTCGAAGAGTTCTGCGCGCGGTTGCGCCGACGGGTGCGCGACGAGACCGGACTGATCGCGTCCGTCGGCGCGGGTTCGGGCAAGCAGATCGCCAAGATCGCGTCCGGTCTGGCCAAACCCGATGGCATCCAAGTGATCCGGCGTGCCGACGAGAAGCGGCTACTGGACGGCCTGGCGGTGCGCAAGCTGTGGGGGATCGGCCCGGTGGCCAATGAGAAGCTGCATCGGCTGGGAATCGAGACGATCGGGCAGCTGGCTGCGCTGAGCGAAGCCGAGGTGGCCAACATCCTGGGTGCGACGATCGGGCCCGCGTTGCACCGGCTGGCCCGTGGAATCGACGACCGCCCAGTGGCCGAACGCGCTGTGGCCAAACAGATCAGCGCCGAATCCACCTTCGCCACCGATCTGACCACGCTCGACGAATTACGCGAGGCGATCGCCCCGATAGCCGAACATGCGCACCAACGACTCTGTCGCGACGGCCGCGGCGCCCGGACCGTCACCGTCAAGCTGAAAAAATCGGATATGAGCACCCTGACTCGCTCAGCAACCCTGCCGTATGCCACCACCGACGCCACCGCGCTGGCCGCGATGGCTCGGCGGCTGCTGCTCGATCCGCACCAGATCGGGCCGATTCGCCTACTGGGCGTAGGCTTTTCGGGCCTGACCACTGTGCGGCAGGACTCGTTGTTCCCGGATTTGGAGCTGGCGATGTTAGATACCGATCAGGGAGCCGACGCCTTGCACGCCGAGCGGGACGCGGTCGCGCCGGCGACGACAGACACCGAGTGGCGGGTGGGAGATGACGTCGCGCATCGGGAGCTGGGGCACGGCTGGGTACAGGGCGCCGGCCACGGCGTGGTCACCGTGCGGTTCGAAACCCGCGGCTCGGGGCCCGGCTCGGCACGAACCTTCGCCGCCGACACCGATGACATCACCCGGGCCAATCCGATCGACAGCCTCGACTGGCCCGACTACCTTGCCGCGGTCGCCGAAACCTCGTCAGCCCAGGCGACCGATGACGTCGCGCAGGGGTAGCCGCGCCGCCAACGCGGCCATGGTCAGCACCCTCGCCTGACTCGGCGGCAGCGACACCATCACCGCTCCGGCATCGACGAGGTCGTGGCCGGGGCCGTACCCAGGGCTGACCCGTCCGCCGGTGACGCGGGTTGACACCGCGATCACCACACCGGCGCGGCGGTGCCGTCGCACCCCGTCGATCACCGCGTCGGGGGCGTTACCGGAACCGAGCGCTTCGAGCACGATGCCGCCCGCACCGGCAGCCACGCACGCGTCCATCGTCGCCGCGTCAGCTCCCGGATACGCCGCGACGATGTCGACTCGCGGTGCTGCTACCGCGCTGAGTTCGCCGAGGAAGGGACGAGTCTTGGTCCGCGTGATCGTCACCCCGCCGTTGACGCTGCCGAGTAACTGACCAGCGAACGCGTGAGCGATCGCCACCTTGTGCAGGCCGGACGGCTGCAATATCCGCCCGGCGAATGACACCAGCACCCCGAGATCGCGGACACCGGGATCCGAGGCCACCGACACCGCGTCGCGCAGATTCACCGGCCCGTCCGCGTCCGGCGCGTCGGCGCTGCGCATAGCGCCGGTGATCACCAGCGGGACTGCGGCGCCGTAGGTGAGATCCAGCCACAGCGCCGTCTCCTCGAGGGTGTCGGTGCCGTGCATCACGACCACACCTTCGGCGCCGCCGCCGGCCGCCCTGCGCGCCGCCGCACCGATCACATCCCAGTCGGACGGGATCAACTGCGAACTGTCCTTGGCCATCACGTCGACGACATCGACGTCGAGGCCGGCGGCCAACTCCGCGCCACCGCGCGTCGGCCGCCACACTCCGTCGGCCGCGGCGGTACTGGAGATCGTCCCGCCGGTCGCGATGACCGTCACTCGGCTCACCGTGAGATCATCCCGCATCGCGCGCCGCGCCCGGGCGCGGCGGGTCTCCGGCGCACGTCTAGTGGATGATGGAGGCGTGACGGACCAACCAACGGGCTCGGCGGAGCCGGTGACCGAGGCCGATACGGCCGGAGAAGCCGAGGCATCGCAGACCCCTCGGAGGCGGCAGCCGCTGCTGTTGTCGATCGCGGCGGTCGTGCTCGCCCTGGATATCGTCACCAAGGTGCTGGCGGTCAAGCTGCTGACGCCCGGCCAGCCCGTGCCGATCGTCGGCGACACCGTGACCTGGACTTTAGTCCGCAACTCCGGGGCCGCGTTCTCGATGGCCACCGGCTACACCTGGATGCTGACGCTGATCGCGAGCGCCGTCGTGGTCGGGATTTTCTGGATGGGACGCCGGTTGGTGTCGCCGTGGTGGGCTGTCGGCCTCGGGATGATCCTGGGCGGCGCGATGGGAAACCTGGTCGACCGGTTCTTCCGTTCACCCGGACCGCTGCGCGGGCACGTCGTGGACTTCCTGTCGATCGGGTGGTGGCCGGTGTTCAACGTCGCCGACCCATCGGTGGTCGGTGGAGCAATTCTTCTCGTCACGTTGTCGGCGCTCGGCTTCGATTTCGACACCGTCGGCCGCCGCCGCGCCGACGACGATGCAGAGCGGAGCGATGCGGAGGAGCGGCGCCGGTGGAAGGCCGATGACGCGGCCGATGAGCCCGCCGAAGACGTCGACGAGAGTCAATGACCGATCGGTCGATGCCGGTGCCCGAGGGCCTCGCGGGGATGCGCGTCGATGCCGGGGTGGCGCGGCTGCTCGGGGTGTCGCGCACGGCGGCCGCGGCGCTGGCCGCAGACGGCGGAGTCGAGCTGGATGGGGTGCCGGCCGGCAAGTCGGACCACCTGACCGCGGGGGCGTGGCTTCAGGTTCGGCTGCCCGAGCCGCCCGCGACGCTGGAGAACACGCCCGTCGAGATCGAGGGCATGACGATCCTGTACTCCGACGACGACATCGTCGCCGTCGACAAGCCGGCCGGGGTCGCCGCGCACGCATCGGTGGGCTGGACCGGGCCGACGGTGCTCGGCGGGCTGGCCGCGGCCGGCTACCGGATCACCACCTCCGGGGTGCACGAGCGGCAGGGCATCGTGCATCGCCTCGACGTCGGTACCTCCGGAGTCATGGTCGTTGCGATTTCCGAGCGGGCGTACACCCTGCTGAAGCGGGCGTTCAAGCAGCGCACCGTCGACAAGCGTTATCACGCTCTGGTGCAAGGACATCCGGATCCGTCCAGCGGCACCATCGACGCACCGATTGGCCGTCATCGGGGCCACGACTGGAAATTCGCCGTCACATCCGGCGGTAGGCACAGCCTGACCCACTACGACACCGTCGAAGCGTTCGTCGCCGCAAGCTTGCTCGATGTACACCTGGAAACCGGCCGCACACACCAGATTCGGGTGCACTTCGCGGCGCTGCACCATCCCTGCTGCGGCGACCTGACCTACGGCGCAAACCCGACACTCGCGAAAAAGCTTGGGCTGGAACGTCAATGGCTGCATGCCCGGTCGCTGTCTTTTACCCATCCTGGCGACGGGCGGCAGATGGAGATCGTCAGCCCTTATCCGCCGGATCTGCAACACGCGCTGGACGTGTTGCGGGCCGACGGCTAGTTTCGGGCTCGGCGCGGATAGCTCCTCGCATCGTTGACCCATTCTCGTTCGATCCGGCCGATCTCCAGCGACAGCAGCGCCACAGTGGGGTTGTCGCAGTTGACGTCGAGAGCGGTGCGGAATTTGGCAGCTTCCCCCGTGCTGGGTAGGTGTGGTCGCAGCCCTTCGAACCACTCGTCGCCGACGGCGTTGGGCGGGTCGTGGTCTCGAGGTCCGGCAGCCCATTGGCGATAGGTATCCCGGGCATTCGCCAAGCCGGCTCGCCAGCTTTGGACCGAGCCGTGCCGCTGTAAGTGCAGGTTGGACATCATCTGGTGTTTCTGCTCAGAGCTTGCCGCCAGCCGCGGCAACCAGGTGTCGCCCATCAGTCTCACGACCCCCATGACGCCAGCGGTCGACGCACCTGCCACCAAACCCATCAGGCCCATTCCCGCCATGCTCATACTGCTGATCGTTTCATTCAAGCGCGGTGATCGCTATGGCTTACGGGCCTCCACAAGCAACCGCGTCGAATGCGCGACGAACGGGCCGTCGGACTCGATCTGCTCATGCATCTCGCGCAGCCGTTCGTGATAGCGCTCGACGCTGAAGTCCGGCACCGTCCAGATCACCTTGCGCAGGAAGTAGATCACCGCGCCGATATCGAAGAACTCCGCCCGAAGGCGTTCCATCCGCATCTGGACCACCTGCAGACCGGCGGCTTCGGCATGGGTGGTTTGGGTTTCCGGTTGCAGCTCGGCCCATTTGTGTGGCTGCGGTCCGAGGAAATATTCGTACAGCTCCGACATCGTCGCGGGCCCGATCTGCTGCGCGAGGTAGCCGCCACCGGGCCGCAGCACTCGGGCGATCTCGTGCCAGCGCACCACCGTCGCGTGCCGGCTGGTCACCAGGTCGAAGGCCTCGTCGGCGAACGGCAGGGACGCCTGGTTGCGGGTTGCCACCACCACGACGCCGCGCGCGTGCAGCCGCTGGGTGGCCAGCGCCGCGTTCGGCGGCCACGACTCGGTGGCGACCATCGTGGGCGGGAATGTCTCCGCGCCGGACAGCACCTCGCCGCCGCCGGTATCGATGTCCAGGGCGGCCGACACCGTCGCCAACCGCTGACTCATCAGTCGCTGGTACCCCCACGACGGCCGTTCCTCGGTGGCGCGGCCGTCCAGCCAGGAGAAGTCCCAGCCGTCGACCGGCGCCGCGGCGGCTTCGGACACCAGCTCGTCGAACGACCGGCTCATCCCTGCATTGTCGCCGACGCCTGAAGATCAGATACCGGCGGCTGCGTGGTCCGATGCGATGTCGGCGGCCAGCGGGGCAATGGCGCCGATGATGTCGTCGATCGTCGCCGGAGGCACACCGGCGGCGGACAACGAATCCGCCAGATGCCCTGCCACCAGAGCGAAGTGGGACATCATGATGCCGCGGCCTTGATGGACCTGCTTCATCGGCGCGCCCGTATACGGTTCCGGGCCGCCGAGTGCGGCCGCGAAGAACTCGACCTGCTTGCCCTTCAACCGGTTCATGTTCGAGCCGGCAAAAAAGCCGGCCAGCTGATCGTCGGCAAGCACCCGGGTGTAGAAGTCCTCGACGACGATTTCCATCGCCTCGTAGCCGCCGATGGCGTCGTGGATGCTGGTCGGCTCGGCCGGAAGAATTGCCTTGCGCCGGCGTAAAAGTGAAAGCATTCCCATGGCCGAAAATCTCACCATCGAGCCATTGCCTGACCGTTAGGCCGCCATCACCTGTCGATTACCTGTGGTAACCACTCGGTTGCCGTGCATAACCGGGACTTCGCAACGGTGCGGCACGCTTGGTGAGCAATTGAACACCCCCACGATTTGCAAGTAACAATGCCGTGGGCGAGGCTGGATGTACTCGTTAATACCCGGTGCGACCTGCTACTTCTGCCGGCTCACATTGCCCAGCGGCCAGGTGTGAGGGCGAATTCATCGCGGCGACATCGCGGGCATCGGGGGAGCAACATCACGCTCATAAGTTCTTGAGACAACACGGCGAATGGACAGGGCAAGTGGCGAAGCGATCGGACGAGGCGACGGTATGACCGAGCCGGATGCCGCGTCGCTGACGGGGTTCACAGTGGCTATCACCGCGTCGCGGCGGGTGGATGAGTTCAGCACGATGCTGCGCCGTCGCGGGGCGGACATCGTGGCGGCCGCGGCCATGAACATGGTCCCACTCCCCGACGACGTGCGACTGCGCGCCGCCACCGAAGACGTCATCGACGCGCCGCCGGACGTCCTCATCGCGACGACCGGAATCGGATTTCGCGGTTGGGTCGAGGCCGCCGAGGGCTGGGGAATGGCAGAGGCACTGCTGGCGGCATTGGGCAAGGCGCGGGTGATCTCGCGGGGACCCAAAGCCACCGGCGCTCTGCGCGCGGCCGGTCTGCGCGAAGAGTGGTCACCGGTCTCGGAGTCCTCGGAAGAGGTGCTCGCCCACCTGACCGTCGACGACCTCAAGGGCAAACGTGTTGCGGTGCAACTGCACGGCGCCACTGACGACTGGGATCCGGTACCGGGATTCGTCGACACGCTCGTCGAACGCGGCGCCACCGTGGTGGCGGTGCCGGTATATCGGTGGGAGCCGCCGGAGCACCTCGGCGCGCTGGACGGCCTGATTGAAAAGGTCGCACTCGCCGGAGTGGACGCCATCACGTTCACATCCGCGCCTGCGGCGGCGTCGTTCTTGATGCGGGCCGACGAGCTGCGGCTCGCCGAAGCCGTACGGCGGGCCATGAATTCGACGGTGACGACATTCTGCGTAGGCCCCGTCACCGCCCGGCCGTTGTGCAGCGCCGGTGTGACGTCGGTTCAGCCCGAACGGATGCGACTCGGTGCGTTGGCACGTGCGGTCGCTGACGAATTGCCGCGCCGGCAGCCGGATCTGGTGGTCGCCGGGCACACTTTGGGCGTGCGGGCTACCTGCGCCGTCGTCGACGGCGTCGTGCGAGATCTCTCGCCCAACTCGCTGGTTCTGTTGAAGCTGCTGGCATCGGCTCCGGGGGCGGTGGTGTCGCGCGACATCATGCTGGAAGCGCTCGGCGGCGACGACCCACACGTGGTCGAGGCCGCTGTGGCGCGCCTACGGTCAGCGATCGGGGCCAAGGAGTTGATCGCCACCGCGGTCAAACGTGGCTACCGGCTGGCGGTGGACTTCATGCCCGACGACACCGGGGTGTCGCAATGACGACGTTGTTGGTGGCGCACGGGACCCGAAACCCCATGGGCGTCAGGATGATCAGCGGCCTCGCGACGGCCGTGGCCGATGTTCTGGACGAGCCGGTGCGGGTGGGATTCGTCGACGTCCTGGGCCCCACGCCCGCCGAAGTACTGCGGACCTTGTCCGATGAGCCGACGGTTGTCGTGCCGGCGCTGCTGTCCAGCGGGCACCACGTTCGCGTCGACGTGCCGCGGTACGTCGACGAGTCGGAGCATCGGCGCGTCACCGTCACTCGCCCGCTCGGGCCCTCGCCTGAGTTGGCCCGCGCGATGCTGTGCAGATTGCTCGACGCCGGCTGGCGTCGCGACGATCACGTGGTGCTGGTGGCCGCCGGCACCCGCGACCCGCGGGCCCGCGGGGAGTTGCGGTTCACGGCCGCGTCGCTGTCCGCGTTGGTCGGACACCGGGTATCCATCGCGTTCGCCGCGCCCTGCCCCGACGGGTCGGGCTATCCGTCGGTGCGCGACGCCGTGGCGAAGGCCCGTTGGTCCGGTGCCCGTCGGGTGGCAGTGGCGTCATATCTGTTGGCGGACGGCTTATTTCAGAGTCGTCTGCACTTGGCGGGTGCCGATTTGGTGGCCTCGCCGCTGGGTCTGCATCCCGCGGTGATCCGGCTCGCCTGCCGCCGTCGACGGGAAGCCGGGCTGGTCGCTCCGCCGGGCTTCGCTGCGCGCCGGGCTAGCTGACGGTCAGGCGGACAGGCCGGCGCGACGGTAGCCGAACCGGATGTCGGGAGAGTTGGCGACCCACACCGTCCCGTCCACGCCGACTCGGGTGGCGTAGACCGGAATCGACACCCCCTCGGCGTCTAGGCACCGGCCGTCCAGCAGGCTGAAAGCCTGTTTCTTCAGCGGCGATTGGACGACAGGCACCCCGCCGCGATCGCCGACAATACCGCGCGACAGTACCGCCGCCCGGCCGATTGGGTCGATGTTTCCGACCGCGCGAATACTGTTGTCGGCCAACAGGAACAACGCGACCTGTGCGCTGTCTGGCAAGAGCACCGCCACGCCGCGCAGCGGTTGTAGGCGGTCGGCCGGGCAGGCGGCGGTCCAATCGTGACGCCAGCGACCGAGATCGAATGACTTTGCCATCTCAGCGGCTCCTCACACTGGGCGTGCCGATCAGGACCGGGATCTTGCGCCCGTTCTTTTCGGTGAATTCGACGGTTGGGTCGGGCGCGCCGGGCGCATTGACGAATGACACGAACCGGGCCAGCTTGTCGGGGTCGTCGAGGACCGCTTTCCATTCGCAGACGTAGCCATTCACATGGCGTTGCATCGCTGCCTCGAAATCGGCTGCCAGGCCCAGTGAGTCGTCGATGATCACCTCGCGCAGGTGGTCGAGCCCGCCGTCGAGTTCGTCGAGCCACGGCGCGGTGCGTTGCAGCCGGCCGGCGGTGCGGATGTAGTACATGAGGAATCGATCGATGTAGTGCACCAGGGTGTCACTGTCGAGGTCGGAGGCAAGCAGCTGAGCGTGTTTAGGTGTCATGCCGCCATTGCCGCCGACGTACAGATTCCAGCCCGACTCGGTGGCGATCACGCCCACATCTTTTCCGCGGGCCTCGGCGCATTCGCGGGCGCATCCCGACACGGCCATCTTGATCTTGTGCGGCGCTCGCAATCCGCGGTAACGCAACTCGAGATCGATCGCCATCTGGACGGAATCCTGCTGGCCGTAGCGGCACCAATCGGTGCCGACACAACTCTTGACGGTGCGCAACGACTTTCCGTAGGCGTGACCCGATTCCATGCCGCCCTCGACGAGTCTCAGCCAGATTTGCGGGAGCTGGTCGACGGTCGCGCCGAACATGTCGATGCGTTGGCCGCCGGTGATCTTGGTGTACAGCCCGAAGTCACGGGCAATCTCACCGATGAGGATCAACTGCTCAGGTGTGATGTCACCGCCGGGTACCCGCGGAACGACCGAATAGGTGCCGTTGCGTTGAAGGTTCGCCAGAAAATGGTCGTTGGTGTCCTGCAACGACGCCTGCTCACCGTCGAGGATGTGCTCGGAACTGGTGGAGGCAAGGATCGACGCCACCGCCGGCTTGCAGATGTCGCAGCCCGTGCCGATGCCGTAACGCTCGATCAGGCCGGTAAAGGTTCGGACGCCGCCGGCCTGCACAATCTCGAACAGCTCGGTCCGCGACTGGGAAAAGTGCTCGCACAACGCTTTCGAGACTTCGACGCCTTCGGCGGCGAGCAACTGTGACAACAGCGGCACACATGATCCGCAGGAGGTGCCCGCGGCCGTGCAGCCCTTGAGGTCGGCTACCGTGCAGGCGCCATCGGCGATGGCCGAGCACAGGGCCGCCTTGGTGACGTTGTTGCACGAGCAGATCTGCGCCTCGCCGGGTAGCGCGCCCACGCCGATCGCGGGCCCGTCGCCGCTGCCGACCGGCGCGATCAGCGCAACCGGGTCGCCGGGCAGCTGCGAGCCGACCAGCGGCCGCAGCACACCGTAACTGGATGCATCGCCGACCAGGACGCCGCCGAGCAGGGTCTGCGCGTCGTCGGAGAGCACCAGCTTGGCGTAGGTGCCGCCGATCGGGTCGGACACCACGACCTCCAGCGCGCCCGGCGTTGCGGCCAGCGCATCACCGAAGCTGGCGACGTCGACACCGAGCAGCTTCAGCTTGGTGGACAGGTCGGCGCCGGGGAACTCCGCGTCGCCGCCGAGTAGCCGGTCGGCGACGACTTCGGCGGTCGTGTACCCGGGCCCGACCAGGCCGTAGCAGCGGCCCTGGATCGCGGCCACCTCGCCGATGGCATAGATATCGGAATCACTGGTCGCGCAGCTCAAGTCGCACATCACTCCGCCGCGCTCACCGACGTCGAGGCCGGCCGACTTGGCCAACTCGTCGCGTGGGCGAACCCCGGCCGAGAACACCAGCAGCGCCGCGTCGATCACCTCGTCGTTGCTCAGCGTCACGCGCAGCCGATTGGCGCCTTCGTCGATCTGCTCGATGGCAGAGGTGCCCGCGCCGACCGTGACGCCGATGCCCAGCCCGCGCACCGAACGCAATAAGTGCTCGCCCCCGGCCTGGTCGACCTGTAGCGGCATCAGGCGTGGCGCGAATTCGACTACGTGCGGCCGTATTCCGAGCAGTCGCAACGCGTTGGCGGCCTCCAGGCCGAGCAGCCCGCCACCGACGACAATGCCGACGGCCTCAGGGTCGCAGGCCAATGCCGCCTCGGCGTCGGTGCGGATCGCATCTAGATCGTCCAGTGTCCGGTAGACGTGGCAGCCGGCCGAGTCCTTGCCGGGCACCGGTGGGACGAATGGGTAAGAGCCGGTGGCCAATACCACTGCGTCGTAGTCCAGTTCGGAGCCATCGGCGGCGGTGAGGCGCTTGGCATCCCGATCGATGGCGGTCACCGCGTTGCCGAGGCGAAGTTCGACGAGATGGTCGTCGCGGTAGTCGTTGCCGGTGAGCGCGAGCAGCGAGCGGTCCCAGGCGCCCACGTAGGACGACAAACCGACCCGGTCGTAGGCGGCATCGGCCTCCTCGCCGAACACCACGATTCGCCAGGCGCCGTCGGTGTCGCGCGCCCGCAGGGCCTCGACGAATCGGTGCCCCACCATGCCGTGCCCGATCACCGCCACTGTGCATTGACGCACTACTGCGCTCCTTCCCGTCGGCGAGATCGACGCTAGAAGCTCCGTATTGCGGCGGCGTCGCGCACGGTTGCCGCGTCGTCACGCCTTTCTCACGTCGCAGGAGGTGTGCGCGTGAGGGGTCAGCGGAGCCGCTCGACCAGCGCTCCGTCCGGCGAAGCGGGCGGAATCAGGGCCAGGCCGCGTCGGCCGACCATCGCCGCGAGATGCGATGTCGCGGCGTGTTTCGGCGCCACCCACGCGCCGGCGCCGTCGGGTTCGACGGGAACCACTCGCCACCGATCCGTTCGGGGCATGCCGCGCACGGAGATCAACTCGACCGCAGCGGTCGCGGCCTCGGTCAAGGCGTCGATGATGGCGGGACCCAGCAAGGCCACGCCCGCGACCGCGGCAAGCGGGTTGCCGCCGACCCCGAGCAGCACACGGGGCCGAGCGCCTGGCAGTGTCGCGAGCAGAACCGAGCCGCCCGGCCGCATGGCGACCCCGTCGACGACCACACAACCGCCGGCCCGGGCGATCGCCGCGCGCAGGTGATCGGCGACCCCGCGGCCGGTGGCGCCGATGATGACCACCAGGTCCGCGGCACCGGTCAGCGCGGACTGAAGTGTGGTGGGATCGTCGGGCAGATGCGCCCCGGTGTCGGCGACGGCGCCCAAGCTTCGTAGCTGGGCGGTGACCGGCGCGGCGGCTGTTTCGGGCAGCAGTGGTTTCGCCGGGTCGTGAACTGTTGCACCGGAGGCAATTTCGTCACCCGTGCTATGGACCGCGACCCTGACCGGCCCGCGCACCACGAGCCGCTCGGCGCCGGCCGAACGGGCCAACGACGCCACGGCTTCGTCCACCCTCGTGCCCGTCGAGGCAAGCGGTGCGCCAGCCGTCCACTCGCTTCCAGAGCGACGGGTGTCGTCGCGGGCCGCAGGTCCGCAAGCGCACGGGTAGACCAGATCTCCGGTCGCGTCGACCTCCTCGTCGCGGATCACCCGTTGCGTGCCGGCGGGCAGGCGGGCTCCGGTGGCGATGCGACGGGCATGCCCGTCGACTAGTGCGCCGCTGCGCATTCCGGCCGCGACGGTGTCGTCCTGAGGGATCCACGGACCGGGACCCGCGACTGCCCAGCCGTCCATCGCGGACGCATCGAACGGCGGAAACGGTGTTGTGGCCGTGAGGGGTTCGGCGAGCACCGCGCCCACGGCGGCTTCGACGCCCCGCTCGACGGCGGGTAACGGCGCGATGGTCCCGCGCACCACGCCACGGACAGCGTCGGGTG
This sequence comes from Mycobacterium sp., assembly GCF_036488105.1. Taxonomy (GTDB): domain Bacteria; phylum Actinomycetota; class Actinomycetes; order Mycobacteriales; family Mycobacteriaceae; genus Mycobacterium. The sequence goes on from NZ_DASXHW010000295.1 coordinate 17,839, forward strand.
TCCGGTCGGCGCGGGCCCGCGCCGCGGCGAGTTGCTCGGGGGTGTCGACGTCGTCGACATCAGTTATCCGACACGTCACCGCGTTGCCCGGCAACAGGTCTCGCATTCGCGACGGATGGGCGGTCAGGGCTGTTGCCAACGCGGCCGAATCCCACACCGCAGTGAGGTATTGGCGATGCCCGTCGTCGTCGCCCGCGAGGGCGACCGGCGCGCCGCCGCGGGCCGTGGCCAGGGCCGTGACGGCGGTCGGAGTGATACGCGGCAGGTCGGCAGGCAGCACCACGATGTCGGCCGGACCTACCGGCAGCGCGGCGAAGCCGGCGGCGAGCGCGGCGACCGGACCGCGCCCGGGCGGCTCTTCGCACACCACGACGACCCCGGCCGGCACATCGCGCGGTGGGCCCACCACGACAACGGCGTCGGCGTCTGCCACCGCAGCCAAGGCGATGTCGAGCAACCGTCGTCCGCCGATCCGCTGCTCGGGCTTGTCAGCGCCCAGGCGTTTCGACGCACCCCCGGCAAGAACGATGGCCCGCAGCGGCCGGCGGCTCGCGGCGTTCGGGGCGAGGCGGTCGGCGGCGGTGGTGGTGCTCAATAGACGTCCCGCAGGTAGCGTCGCTCGGCCGACATCGCCTGTAGATACGTCGCGGCGCTTTTCGGGCTGCGACCGCTCTGCTGAGCGATGATGCCGCGTAGCGTCTCGTCGACGTCGCGGGCCATCCGCGCGGCGTCGCCGCAGACGTACACGTATGCGCCGTCGGCGATCCACTTCCACAGATCGGTGGCATGCTCCAGCATCCGGTCCTGGACGTAGAGCTTGCTGGCACCGTCGCGGGAGAACGCGGTGTCGATCCGGGTCAACACACCAGACTGGGCGAATGCGTCCAGCTCATCGCGGTAATAGTACTCGGTGGCTTCGTGACGCTCGCCGAAGAACAGCCAGTTGGCGCCGGTATGACCGCGAGCCGCGCGGTCGTGCAGGAATCCGCGGAATGGCGCGATCCCGGTACCGGGCCCGATCATGATCGTTCGCGCATCCGGATCTTGCGGCGGACGAAAACGATGGTTGCGCTGGATGAAAATATCTATCTCGGCGCCGAGTTCGAGCCTGGCGAGATGGCCGGAGCACACGCCCTGGCGCGCGGTGCCGGCCGACGACTCGAAGCGCACGATTCCGGGGGTGATGTGCACCCGGGTCGGGTCCTCGAGCGGACTCGACGAGATCGAGTACAGCCGCGGCGCCAACGGTCGCAGCACGTCCAGCCACTCGTCGAGTCCGGCTTTGACCGGGTGACTGGTCAACAGGTCCAGAGTTTGGCGCCCCCACGCCCATTCGGCAAAGTGGGGGGAGTCGTCTATGGCGGCCTTTAGATCGTCGGCCGGATGCCGTTCGTGCACGAACCGCAACAGGTCCGGCGTGATGCGGGTGATATCCAGTCGCCGGTGCAGCGCGTCGGCAAGGGGCATCGTCTGCTCGCCGACAGCGATCTCGACGGCGCCGTCCAGGGCGGTCAGCTCGAGGAACTCGGCGACGGATTCGGGCGCGTTGTAGGGCCACACGCCGAGCGCGTCGCCGGCCTCGTACTCCAGCGTCCCCGGTGGCAGCTGGAATCCGATGCTGCGGACGTCCTTATCGGACCCCGCACCGCACAGTGCGACGTTGCTGATGATTGTGGTCCGAAGCGGGCTGGCTCGCGAATATGACTGGTGTGCAGATGGTTTCGATGCAACCGGCTCAGGATCACGGTCGCTCAGCGCTGCGGTGACCCGACCGGTCCAGGCTTGTGCGGTCGCTTCGAAGTCCGGTTCGCACAAGGCGCGGTCCACGATGCGCTGCGCGCCGAGGTACTCGAGCCGGGCATCGAGCTTGCGGGCGAAGCCGCAGAACTCGGCGTACGACGAGTCGCCGAATCCGAGAACCGAGAACCTGAGGTCGTCGAGGTCGCCGGGTTCGGCGGCGGCCAACGCGTCCCACAGCGCGATGCCGTTGTCCGGGGGATCGCCATCGCCCGTGGTGGACACCACGAACAGCAGGGTGCCGGTGAGATCGGCGACCGCGACTTCTTCGGCTCCACGCGCACGCGCCGCAATGCCGGCGGCGTTGAGCTGTTCGACGCAGGTGGCGGCGAACTCCTCGGCGATGCCGGTCTGCGATGCCCACACCACCGTCGTTATCGGCTGGCCGGCGACGCGGCCGGGTTGGGATGCCGCCGGTATCGCGGAGCGGGAGAAAATGCCGGCCAGCACGCCGTCGATCCATACCCGATTGCCCGGTGACAGCGGCGTCACCGCGGGCAGCAACGGAAGCTGGTCGGTGGGTGGATTTGCGCGAATACCGGCCATCAAGCCGGACAGGAACAGCCGTTCGTCGGCGGTGAGCGTCGCCGACGAGGGCAGAGTGTCCAGCACGGCAGCGAGCGCCTCGACCGGCGCACGCGCTTGCTGGGGAGTGAGTTCGGCTGGAGCAGTGTCGGTTTCGATCGCGGTGACGGCGACGGCGCAGACCTTGAACTCGGGCTGCAGCGAATCGGCGTCGACCGCGTCGTTGGTGACGGCGTTGATGGCGACGTCGGGAGCGAACGCGTCGGCCCAATGCATCGGCGCGAAGCACACGCCCGGGCGTACCGCATCGTCCACAGTCGCCGGAAGCACGGCTCGGCCGCGGCGGGAACGGATCTCGACCCGGTCGCCGTCGCGTACTCCGAGCCGGTCGGCGTCCTCGGGGTGCAACTGAAGGAACGGTTCGGGGTTGAGTTTGTTGAGTTTGGCGACGCGCCCAGTCTTGGTCATCGTGTGCCATTGGTGCGCCAGCCTGCCGGTGGTGAACACCATCGGGAAGTCGTCGTCGGGCAGCTCGGCCGCGGGGAGATGGGGCCGCGGCAGGAACCGCGCGCGCCGGCTCGGGGTCGGGAAGGCCAGGGCCGGAACGGTGCCGTCGTCAGCGGTATGCAGGTCCTGGCTGACGCCGTCGTTTCGGTAGCGGATCGGGTTGCGGTCGTCGCCGCCGGGTGCGGCGGGCCACTGGACCGGGCCGCGGCGCAGCCGCTCGTGATCTACGCCGCGCAGATCCCAGCCGGTGCGGGGATTGTGAAAGCCGGCCAGTTCATCGAAAACATCGGCGGCGGAGTCGAACTCAAATCCCTGGTAGCCCATCGCGGTGGCGACCCGGCAGATCAGCTGCCAGTCCGGGGCGGCGTCGCCCGGCGGGTTCATCGCGGCTCCGCAATGTGTGAGGGTGCGCTCGCTGTTGACCATCACGCCGTCGGCTTCGGCCCACAGCGCGGCGGGCAGCACCACGTCGGCGTATTCGGCGGTCTCCGCGCCGGCGAAAGCCTCCTCCACCACCACCAGCTCGGCCCGTTGCAGGCCCGCGATCACTGAGGCCCGATTCGCCACGGATGCAACGGGATTGGTGCAGATGATCCACGCCGCCCGGATCTCGCCGTCGGCCATCCGCCGATACATGTCGACGGTACCGGTACCTCCTTCGGCGCGAATCGTGCCGGGCTCCAGCCCCCAACGAGCCTCGACGAAGGCCCGGTCGTCGGGATCCAATGCCGACCGCTGCCCGGGCAGCCCCGGGCCCATGTATCCCATTTCCCGGCCGCCCATCGCATTCGGCTGACCGGTCAACGAGAATGGGCCAGCGCCCGGACGACATATCGCGCCGGTCGCGAGGTGCAGATTGCACAACGCGTTCGTGTTCCAGGTTCCGTGGGTGGACTGGTTCAGCCCCATGGTCCACAGGCTCACCCAGTTCTTGGTTGCGCAGATCAACTCCGCGACGGTCCGCAGATCCGCCTCGTCCAGCCCGGTGATGTCGGCCACCAGATCGGCCGGATACTCGTCGAGCAGGGCGTCCAGCGGCTCCCAGCCCTCGGTAAATGCGGCGACGAACTCGGTGTCCACCCCGCCCGCATCACGCACCAGCCGCAGCAGACCGTTCAACAAAGCCAAATCGGTGCCGGGGCGGACCGGCAGATGCAGGTCGGCCTTGGCCGCGGTGGCCGTGCGCCGGGGATCGACGACCACCAACTTCGCGCCGTCCCGGACCCGTTCCATCATGCGCAGGTACAGGATCGGATGGCAGTCGGCCATGTTGGCGCCCAGCACCAAAAACAGGTCTGCGGTGTCCAAGTCGTCGTAGCTGCCGGGCGGGCCATCGGATCCGAGCGACTGTTTGTAGCCGGTCCCGGCGCTGGCCATGCACAGCCGCGAGTTGGACTCGATCCACTGGGTCCGCAGATAGCCCTTGGCCAGCTTGTTGGCCAGGTACTGCGCCTCGGTGGTCATCTGGCCGGAAACGTACAGGGCGATTGCGTCGGGCCCGTGCTCGTCACGGATAGCCGACAAACGGGCGGCCACGTGGGCGATCGCGGCGTCCACGGCGATCGGCTCGGGTTTGGCGCCGCGTTGTGGCCGGCGAAGGGCCTTATCCAGCCGTCCACCGGCGCGCAGCATGTCCGCGGTGGTGTTGCCCTTGGTGCACAGCCTGCCCCGGTTGGCGGGATGGTCGGCGCGGCCGGTCGCCTTGGTGACCACTCCGCCGGTCACGTTCAGGTCCATGCCGCAGCCCACGCCGCAGTACCCACACACCGTGGCGACCGTCGTCATACCGCCTTCTCGAGTTCCGCCGCGGCTGCGGCGATGAAACTCCATGGTGGCGCGGACGTGTTTCGGCGCCCGTCGCTGCGGTTACGCCCGGATCAACTCGACCTGTCACTGCCCACGGGTTCGCGGTGAGGTCGTGAAATGGCAGGTCACCGCTGTGAAGTGGCCCACATGCCTTCACGGAGTGGAAAACACCACACAGTCGTGCAGGCCGCCGGAGGCGGATCCGGGAGTGTTCGGGTCGGCATTGCGGTGCAGCAGTGCGCGGGTCGGTACCACCCGGAGCGCGGCGCCGTCGTCATCGGAGTCGGTCGGATCGGCGATTGCGGCCCGGCCATCGACGATGAGCGAATAGCCACCCGGCTCACTTGGTGGCCACAAAAGTGTGACGTCGCTGCGGCCTTCGACGTTCTCGCGGGTTTGCCCGCCGATAACCCCGACCTCCAGGACGTGCTCACGCAGACAGGGCTCGACGGTCACGGTGTGCACCCGGTAGTCGTCATTGACGGTGACGAGGTAGGCAAACCGATAGTCGTCCAATGCGGCGGCCAGGCGTTGGAAGTCGACCTTCTTCCGGGACTTGGTGCTCATCGTGAAATCGTATGCGCCCACTGCCGTGCCGCTGACAAGCTAAACGGAGGACAATGGCGGCTGAGATGGACAAAAGACCCTTAGCGATCACCATTGACGAAGACGTCGAGCGCCTCACCGAACAGATCGAGGCGCTTAAACAGCTTGGCCGCCAAGACGAAGTGACCGACGGCCAGAAATACGACTTCAGTATCAGATGGGGTACCGCGCTTGCCGGGCGGCTGCCGCGGCTGGTGCACTACAGTTCGCGCGGGCTACTCGACGAGGCCGATGAGCGCCGGTTTCAAGCGCTGTGCGACGAGATGCGCGGGCTGGCCGACTTGATTGAGCGCATTGGATTGGTTCAGCCGGTGTTCAGCGCTGCGCCCCCTGCCGCGGCTCAGCGCCGCCGGGAGCCGAAGCCAGCCAAGTTGCGGCGCGGGCTTCGGTTTCGCCACGGCTGAGAAAGTCCTTCTCGCGCAGCCCGATTGCGGTGCGCTGCGCGCACTTCGGGTTGCGGCACGTCAACGCCACCAGGTAGGCGTCGTCATCCTCATCGAGAAAGAGGAAACCCAGATAAAGGGCGCGGCCGACGGTGAAATCGATAGCGCCGCAACCCTCGCAGTGCCCGCCTTTGGCGGCGAGATGTTCCAGGACGCGGTCCTGGTCGGCCGGGACCAGGTTGATCAACTCGGGGCGGACCATCGGTTCGTCAGACAAGCTAGATCTCCACATCTTTGGCGTAGTAGACGTTGTCCTCGCGCCAACCGCCAGCGCCCTTGCCAATGCCCGAGTAATCGTTGACGAACTCGATCTGGTTGATCCATTTGGCCATCTTGAATCCGACCTGCGTCTCCACTCGCAGCCGTAGCGGTGCGCCATGTTTGATCGGCAACGGTTTGCCGTTCATCTCGTAGGCCAGGATGGTCTGCGGCTTGTACGCGAGTTCGAGGTCCATCACTTCATAGAATTGGCCTCCGCCGTGCGAGGCGGGCTCGTCTCGGTCGTTGTCCTGCATGGTCATCGAGCAGATGTATCTCGCCTCCGGTAGCGGGCGCACCAGTTCGACCAGTGCGCTCAAGTGCAGGCCGCTCCACTGCCCGATGCTCGTCCAACCTTGCACGCAGTTGTGCATCACCCGCTGCATTTCGGGTTCGCCCAGTGCGCGTAGCTCCGCCAAGTCCAGAGTCACCGGATTTTCCACCAATCCGCCGACGCGCAAACGCCAGTCGGCGAAGTTGTGCACGGCCATCACCTTGTACTCGGTCGAACATGGCGGCTTGCCATTGACGCGATGCTGCATGGTGAGTTTGCGCTCCGGATAGTTCTGCCGTGAACGCAACGGCCGCAATAGCATCCGTCGAGGAATGCCGACCACCGCGTCCAGCCTGCGCTGAACCGAACGAGGGTTGCGCAGGCTCCACAGCGTTGCTGCGACGTGGATGGCGATGACGGTCGCGATGATCAACAGCGACAACGCTGTCGCCCAGTGGGTGTTGCGGATCGAGCCGAAGATCATCCTCGCGGTCAATTTGCCCCAGCCCCAGAAAAAGACCATCGACAGATGGATGGCGATGAAGCCGACAAAGGCGACCAATCCCACGAAATGCAGGCTGCGCGCCCACTGCCGGCCGCCCCACATCTGGACGTACCACGGGAACCGGGCCTCGACCGCAGGGGATTGCGCTGCGCCGGTGAGGATCTGGAACGGCGCTAACCCAAAGACAACGCTTGCATAGGCGAGCTTCTGCATGGCATCCAAGTGCTCACCCGGCAGCAACGGCGGCAGGTTGAACGTCATGTAGATGCCGATGTCCTTCAACGCCTCGGGGAAGATCGACCACGAGGCGGGCCAGTAGCGATGCCACTGCCCGGTCGCGAAAAGCAGGATGTAGTAAGAGAGTCCGACCAGAATCCAGCCGATTACCGCGAAAAAGTGCCAGTGCCGCCCGAGGCCCAATTGTGCGCGACCGGGCAACGAAATGAACGGGCTGTAATCCTCCTCTTCGTCAAGGGTGTCGTACAGCTTGTTCTTCGGCATCACTTTGGGGGTGAAGCGCGCCCACTCGCTTCCGGGCCTGCTGTCGTCGTTCCAGTACAGCTTCGGATGAGTGGCGAGGATCTCGATGCCGCTGCGAATGATCAACGTGACGAACAACAGGTTGAGCCAATGGTCGACTCGCAGCCACACCGGATAATCGGACGTCATCGCGGAATTCCCGTTAGTCGGACCACTGCTGCCGTTGCGGATAGGCCACATTGATCCCCAGTAGCACCGACATGTGCACGGCGATGAAGCCCAACGCGAACGCGCCGGCAAACGTCCCGGGTGCGAAATCCCACCGCCCGGTCATCGCGACCAGGCCGGGCAGGGTCACTGCCCGACTGGCCAGATACCCACACAAGAAAACGACTGAAACCAGGTCGCCGAACAACCACGCCGCTTGCGGCACACGAGGGTTGCGAGCAAGCCAGAGAGCCACAGCGGTCAGCAGGCAACACCCGACAACTGCGACGGTGTAGACGGCGAAGTACGTCGGCAACGCCGGTCGGCTGATCACGACGTAGATATGCACCCCGGCGACTCCCGTCAGCAGAGCTGCGCCCAGCATGGTCACCAGTCGAGGCAGATTGAAGGCGACGTAGCCTTTCAGGCGAAGCCATTCATACAATTGGCTGCGCTCTATCTGCCGGACCACCGCACCCACGCCGGGGGCGTACCCGCCGTCATTTTTCCGCAAACCAGTGCGACTCAGGGCAAACCGCCGGATCACAGCCCGACACTTTCAGCGCGAGCCCTGAAAACATCTGTACTTCAAGAACTTTCGCACGCACATGGCTCTAGCACGTCGCTGGGAGGCGATGCTGTAGGAGACCTGCCAAAACCCGTACAATTCACTGAAAGGACCAGGCGTCAATCACTCAGTCCGCAGACGGCTCTTCCCGTGCCTGCGGGGTCTCGACGATCACGGTGGTCGCTTTGACGACGGCGACGGCAAGACTGCCGGGCTCGAGTTTCAGCTCCCGCGCCGCCTCGGTACTCATCAGCGACACGATCGTGTGAGGCCCGCACTGCATCTCGACGCGTGTCATCACTTTGTCGCTCAGCACATCGGTGACCAATCCGACGAGGCGGTTGCGTGCTGAACTGCCGATGCGGAGCGGGTTCGGCGGTGGCGACGGGGCATTGCCGCGCCAGAATTCGGCCAACACACGCCCGATATCACCTTGCGACCGGCCTGATCCTGGCTGGCCGGCAACGTACCGTTGTCGATCCACGTCGGACGGTATCGTCGCTGACCCCGAGCAACTCGGCCGCCTGACGGATCCGCATCGATGACACGAGCAAATGCTAGCTGCGGGCGCGGCCACCTCGTAAGAGTGTTCCGAGCGATGCGGCTCAACACAGGGGATAATGGCCAGCAATGCTCTCGCAATACCCGTATCGACGGGGGACCAGGATCCGGGCGCTACCGTGACGATCACGACGCTCGGTGTCCCGTTGATGCCGCGGGGGCCCGAGGGTTCCGCTCCATCGGCGGGCCCGCTAATCGACACCTACGGCCGATCGGCGACCGACCTACGGGTGTCTCTGACCGATCGGTGCAACCTGCGGTGTACCTACTGCATGCCCGCCGACGGTCTGCCGTGGCTGGGCGCGGAGCAACTGCTGGCGCCCGACGAGATTGCCAGGCTGGTGCGGATTGCCGTGACCCGACTGGGCGTGACGAAGGTGCGGTTCACCGGCGGAGAACCTTTGCTGGCCAAGCATCTTGAGTACGTTGTCGCCGAGGCGGCGACCCTGCGGCCGCGCCCGGAGCTCGCGCTCACCACCAACGGGGTGTTGTTGGCTCGGCACGCGGAGGCACTCGCGGGCGCCGGCTTGGACCGGGTGAACGTGTCGCTGGACAGCGTGGACTCCGCGCATTTCTCGGCCATCACCCGCCGCGACCGGCTGACCGAGGTGGTGGCGGGTCTGGCCGCGGCGTCCGCGGCGGGGTTACGTCCGGTCAAGGTGAACGCGGTACTGGATCCGGTGACCGGCCTGGACGACGCCGTCGCTCTGGTGCGGTTCTGCCTCGAGCACGATTATCAGCTGCGCATCATCGAGCAGATGCCGCTCGATGCCAGCCACCACTGGCAACGTCAGACGATGGTGACCGCCGATCAGGTGCTCGCGGAGCTCAAGCGCCATGCGTTCGCGGTGACACCCGACGTCACCCCGCGGGGCGCCTCGCCGGCCGCGCTGTGGCAGATCACCGACCCGGCGACAGGCCGCACCGGCACGATCGGGCTCATCGCCTCGGTGTCACAACCGTTCTGCTCGACGTGCAACCGCACCCGGCTGACCGCCGACGGACAGTTGCGTAGCTGCCTGTTCGCCACGAAGGAAACCGGCTTGCGGGCGTTACTGCGCGACGGGGTCGACGACGCCGGAATCGAGGCGGCCTGGCGGGCGGCGATGTGGGACAAACCGGCAGGCCACGGGATCAACGCCCCGAATTTCGTCCAGCCGCAGCGGTCGATGAGCGCGATCGGCGGCTGAGGTGACCGCCGAGACAGCCCGTCTGATCGACATCGGTGTGCGGTACTTCGCGGCCGCCCGCGCCGCCGCGGGTTCCGACTCCGAAGAACTCACCGTGCGAGCCGGCGTCACGGTCGGCGACCTCGTCGACGAGCTGAGCAGCCGCAACTCCGAACTGGCCCGGGTGTTGCTGCGGTGCTCGTATCTCTGCGACGGGGTGGCCGTGCACGACAAGGCGCAACCTCTGCACTCGGGCAACACGGTCGACGTCTTGCCGCCGTTCGCCGGGGGATAGCCCTACGCCGAGCCCACCCATTCGTCGCTTCCGTCGGCGAAGAATTGGTGCTTCCACACCGGCAACCGCTCCTTGATGACGTCCACAAGTTGCGCGCACGTACCGAATGCGGCCTGGCGATGGTCGGCGGCGACCGCCACGACCAAGGCGGCCTCGCCAACGTGCAGCACGCCGATCCGGTGGCTGGCCGCAACCGCCCGCACCCCAACCGATTTGGTGGCTACGTCGGCCACCACCTCGGCGATGACATCGGCTGCCGACGGGTGCGCGGAATACTCCAGCTTCAGCACGTGCCGCCCGCCGTCGTGGTCACGAATCGCGCCGACAAAACCTACGACAGCCCCCGCCGCGTGATGGCGCACCAGTCCCTCGTGTTCGGCCAGCAGAATCGGCTGGTCCGTCAGCGCGGCGCGCACCACCCGCGCGGTCGCCGAGCCACGACTCTCCACGACAACAACTATATTGGCAAGCTCAAGAGTTTCCAGAGCGAAGGTATGGCTGGGTGGCGTTGTCGATGATTGATAGCCAACGGTTTTCGGTCTGACGATATGCGGTCCGTCGAGGAGCATCAGCGCGTCGTCACCGAGTTGATCACCGCGCGGCCCGCCGTGGCAGTCGAATTGTGCGACGCTGAAAACCTGGTGCTGGCCGAGGACGTGACCGCGACGTTGTCGCTACCGGTGTTCGACAATTCCGCGATGGACGGCTACGCCGTACGCGCCGACGAGGTCGCTTCTGCGACCGCCGAGCATCCCGTGAAACTGCCTGTCGCCGAGGATATTCCGGCTGGTCGCACCGACATCCCGGTACTCGATCCCGGAACCGCGCATCGCATCATGACGGGCGCGCCGATCCCCGCCGGGGCGACGGCAATTGTGCCCGTCGAGGCTACCGACGGCGGCACCGACGTCGTCACGATCACCACGCCCAGCGCAGAGGGGCGCCACATCCGCCGCACCGGCGAGGACGTCGCGCCAGGCACCACGGTGTTACGGGTCGGGCAGGTAGTGACCCCGGCGGCGGTCGGGTTGGCCGCCGCACTCGGCCTGCACCGGCTGATAGTGACCCCACGTCAGCGCGTCCTGGTGATCTCCACCGGATCCGAACTCGTCACGCCCGGTGCCGCATTGCGGCCGGGGCAGATCTACGAGTCGAACTCGCTCATGCTGGCCGCCGCGATCCGCGAGGCCGGCGCCGACGTGGTCGGCGCGGTGACCGCCAGCGATGACGTTGAAGACTTCACCGCGGTACTCCACGAGTACGCCGCAGAATCGGATCTGATCATCACCAGCGGCGGCGTCAGCGCCGGCGCCTACGAAGTCGTCAAGGACGCCTTCGGGCGATCCGGTGATCAGGGTGTCGAGTTCGTGAAAGTGGCGATGCAGCCCGGCATGCCGCAGGGCACTGGTCGAGTCGCCGGTACACCGATCGTCACGGTGCCGGGGAATCCGGTGAGTGCCCTGGTGTCCTTCGAAGTCTTCATTCGTCCGGCGCTGCGCTCCGCGATGGGATTGCCGGCGCCGCAACGGCCGCGGCGATCGGCGGTGCTGGCCGAGACGTTGACCGCGCCGGCCGGTAAACGCCAGTTCCGCCGCGGGGTGTTCGACGCCACCACCAACACCGTCGCGAGCCACGGTCCGGCGGGCTCACATCATGTGCGCTACTTGGCGTCGGCGAACTGCCTGATCGACATCCCGGTGGACGCGACCGAGGTTCCGGCCGGCACGCAAGTGCAGGTCTGGGACATCGACTAACCCGGCAGATGCCGTGAGAGCTGCCAGAATGGATGGCGATGTCTGACGCCGCACCCACGCCGCCCAACGGTCCGCTCTCGCATATCGATGCCGGGGGAGCGGCGCACATGGTGGACGTCACCGAGAAGACGGCCACCAGACGCACGGCGGTCGCCGCAGGCTCGCTTCACACGTCCGCGCAGGTGGTGGAGCTGATCTCGGCGGGCGGCCTGCCCAAGGGCGACGCGCTGGCCACGGCACGGGTGGCCGGCGTTCTGGCCGCCAAGCGCACCAGCGAGCTGATTCCGCTGTGCCACCAGTTGGCGCTGACGGGTGTCGACGTCGATTTCACCATGGGCGAGACCGACGTCGACATCACAGCCACGGTGCACAGCACTGATCGCACCGGCGTGGAGATGGAGGCGCTCACCGCGGTCAGCGTGGCCGCGTTGACGCTGTACGACATGATCAAGGCGGTGGACCCGGCGGCGCGGATCGACAACATTCGGGTGCTGCGCAAAGACGGCGGTCGGCACGGAACCTGGACCCGGTGATGACGGGTCGATCGGCGGTGGTGGTGATCGCCTCGACCCGCGCGGCGGCCGGAGTGTACGACGACCGATGCGGACCCCTGATCGCGGAATGGCTTGAACAGCACGGGTTCTCGTCGGTGCGGCTGGAGCTCGTCGCCGATGGCGAACCGGTCGGTAAGGCGCTGCGCGAGGCGGTCGCCGACCGCGTCGACGTGGTGATCACGTCTGGGGGCACCGGCATCTCGCCGACCGACGAGACGCCGGCCCAGACGAACGCGGTGCTCGATTACGAGATTCCGGGGTTGGCCGACGAGATTCGGCGTTCCGGCCTGCCGAAAGTGCCGACCTCGGTGCTGTCGCGCGGACTGTGCGGGGTGGCCGGTCGGACTCTGGTGGTCAACCTGCCCGGCTCACCCGGCGGGGTGCGTGACGGTCTCGGGGTGCTCGCCGGAGTGCTCGACCATGCGCTGGACCAGATCGGCGGCAAAGATCACTCGTGACGTGCCCGCCGCGTCCGAATCACCTTGACTGCCCACCAAATCACCAGCGCCCCAACCAGAGCCACCGCGAGGTTGCTCAGGAAGCCGGTGATACCGACCGCGATGGCCAGCGCCCAATGCCAGAATCCCCGTAGATCTCTCAGCAGTGTGATGTGCAGCAGGCCGGCCACCGTCAAGAGACCCGCGAGAATCGGCACCGGGAAACCGGACAGGGCCACGGTCAGCGTCGCTCCCATCACCAGGGCCAGTGCAATGAGTATGCTGCCCAACATGATCGGGGCCCCGCCGCTGCGCGCGCCGAAGGTGCGGTGCGCGGTCATCCCGCCGGCGCCGTGGCACACCGGCATACCGCTGATCGAGCCGGCGAACAGGTTCGCCAGTCCGATCGTGGTTGCCAATCGTCCCGGCCGTACCCGCTGGGCGGCGTCGCCGAAATAGGTACGGGCGGTGTCCGCGGTGGCCAGGCATGAATTGGCGAACGACAGCGGCACCTGTGGAAGCACCAGGGCGGCGGCGGCCGCGGCGAACCCGGCCTGGCTCAGGTGCGGGACGTGCACCGCCGACGGTCC
>NZ_DASXHW010000310.1:0-11714 GCF_036488105.1 Mycobacterium sp.
CACCCCAGTGCGCCGCCAAAGTCTCCAACCGCAGGTTGTCGGTGCCCAGTTCCAGCCGGCGGGCCAGCTCCACCGTGCACATGACGCTGTCGATCGGCAGCGCGATGCCGGCCAGCTCGGCCTCCGCAGTCAGGAAGCCGTAGTCGAAGGCGACGTTGTGCGCGACCAGCGTGCGTCCGCGCACGAGCTCGACGACGTCGCCGACGATCTCGCTGAACTGCGGCTGATCCTCGAGCATCTCGGCGGTCAGCCCGTGAATGTGGGTGGGACCGGGATCGACGCCCGGATTGAGCAGGCTCACCACCGACTGCTCGACGTGACCTTCGGCGTCGAGTGCGAGCACCGCCAGGCTGATGACGCGAGCGCTGCCCGGCCGGAAGCCGGAGGTCTCGACGTCGATGACGGCCCAACCCGCGTCGGGTTCAGTGCACGGCCGACCCCAGGGCATCGTGGTCGAAGTGTGCCGCATGAATGGAGGATTTCACGTCGAGCCGATATCGCCGGGTCGCTGCGCCTCGTGTCGTGCAGCTGAGTTGACGGGCCGACCCGCTGCGCCCGGGAAAGCGCCGAGCTTGCGATCGCCCTTAAGCTTTCTCGCGTGATCACCGCCCGAGGACGACTCGCCCTGGCCGCCGGAGCCTGCGCGCGATGGGCATCCCGGGTGACTGGCCGGGGGGCCGGTGCGATGATCGGCGGCTTGGTGGCGATGACCCTGGATCGCTCGATTCTGCGTCAGCTCGGGACCGGTCGGCGCACCGTCGTCGTCACCGGCACCAACGGCAAGTCGACGACGACCCGGATGACCGCGGCAGCCCTGGGCACACTCGGCGACGTGGCCACCAACGCCGAAGGCGCCAACATGGACGCGGGCCTGGTGGCCGCGCTGGCCGCTGACCGCGGCGCAGCGCTGGCAGTTCTCGAGGTCGACGAAATGCATGTCCCGCATGTGGCCGACGCGGTCGAGCCTGCCGTCGTCATCCTGCTCAACCTGTCCCGTGACCAACTCGACCGCGTCGGGGAGATCAACGTGATCGAGCGCAGGCTGCGGGCCGGACTGGCCGCGCACCCGAATGCGGTCGTCGTCGCCAATTGCGACGACGTGTTGATGACTTCGGCCGCCTACGACCACACCAACGTGGTCTGGGTTGCCGCGGGCGGCAGCTGGGCGGCCGACTCGGTCAGCTGCCCGCGCAGCGGCGAGGTGATCGTCCGCGAACAGGGTCACTGGTATTCCACCGGGGCCGACTTCAAACGGCCCAGCCCGCAGTGGTGGTTCGACAACGAAAACCTTTACGGCCCAGATGGATTGGCGCTGCCAATGCGACTGGCGCTGCCCGGCGCGGTGAACCGGGGCAACGCCGCGCAGGCGGTGGCGGCCGCCGTCGCGCTGGGCGCAGATCCGGCCGCGGCGGTGGCGGCCGCGTCCGGCGTCGACGAGGTCGCCGGGCGATACCGGACGATTCAGGTCGGCGCGCACACCGTGCGAATGTTGTTGGCCAAGAACCCCGCCGGCTGGCAGGAAGCCCTGTCGATGGTGAACAAGGATGCGGCCGGGGTGGTGATCGCGGTCAACGGGCAGGTGCCCGACGGCGAAGACCTGTCTTGGCTGTGGGATGTGCGCTTCGAGCATCTCGCCGGTGAGCCTAGTGAGGCACGAGGGGAATCCGGCGAGCAACAGCACCGTGAGAACACCGACGTAGTGGCAGCCGGCGAACGCGGCACCGACCTCGCAGTGCGATTGGGCTACGCCGACGTGCAGCACACCCTGGTGCACGACACGATGGCCGCCATCGCGTCCTGCCCGCCCGGACCCGTCGAGGTCGTCGCCAACTACACCGCTTTCCTGCAACTGCAACGCCGGTTGGCCCGCAATGGCTGACTCGTCGGTCCGAATCGGGCTCGTGCTACCCGACGTGATGGGGACCTATGGCGACGGGGGAAACGCGGCGGTGCTGCGGCAACGCCTGCGACTGCGGGGCATCGCCGCGGAGATCGTCGAGATCACGCTGGCCGACGCGGTGCCCGAGAGCCTCGACCTGTACACGCTGGGCGGGGCCGAGGACTACGCACAGCGGCTGGCCACCAAGCACCTGATCCGCCATCCGGGTCTGCAGCGCGCCGCGGGCCGCGGCGCGCCGGTGCTGGCAATCTGCGCGGCCATTCAGGTGCTGGGCCGCTGGTACGAAACGTCGGCGGGCGAACGGGTCGACGGCGTGGGACTGCTCGACTTGACCACATCGCCGCAACCGGCGCGGACCATCGGTGAGCTGGTCACCACGCCGCTGCTGGCCGGTGTGACCGCGCCGTTGACCGGGTTCGAAAACCACCGTGGCGGAACGGTCCTCGGCGAGGCCGCGGCCCCGCTGGGCGCGGTGAAGAAGGGCGCGGGCAACCGCGCCGGCGACGGGATCGACGGCGCGGTGCAGGGCAGCGTGTTCGCCACTTACATGCACGGGCCGTGCCTGGCCCGTAATCCCGAGTTCGCCGACCTGCTGCTCAGCAAGGTGGTCGGTGAGCTCGCGCCGCTGGATCTGCCCGAGGTGGAGCTGCTCAGACGGGAACGTTTACGGGCCTGAGGGGCGCCACTCTATTTTTGTTTTGGGACCACCGGCGATATCACGGGCCGCTGATATCGCCGGTGGTGCTCGATTGGAACATCACCTATTGGGTCGGTCCCGGTGCCAGAGTTGCCGGTGTGACGGAACGCCCCGTCAGACCATTGCGCGGCGGCCGGTCAGCGCGCGGCCCAGGGTCAACTCGTCGGCGAATTCCAAGTCGCCGCCCATCGGCAGACCGGACGCGATCCGGCTCACGGTCAGACCGGGAATGTCGCGCAGCATGCGCACCAGGTAGGTGGCAGTCGCCTCGCCCTCGGTGTTGGGGTCGGTGGCGATGATCACTTCGGTGATGTCCACGCCGTCGACTTGCTCGCCGATCCGGTTCAGCAGCTCGCGAATCCGGAGCTGCTCAGGACCGATGCCGGACAGCGGGTCCAGCGCCCCGCCCAAAATGTGGTAGCGCCCGCGGAATTCGCGGGTGCGCTCGACGGCCTGCACATCCTTCGGCTCCTCGACGACGCAGACCTGTGTGCCGTCCCGGCGCGGATCGGCACAGATGCGGCATCGCTCGTCGTCGGAAACGTTGCCGCACACCGAACAGAACCGCACGCCGTTGCGGACCTTGGCCAGCACCGCAGTGAGCCGGTCGATGTCCGGCGGCTCGACGGACAACAGGTGAAAAGCGATGCGCTGCGCGCTTTTAGGCCCGATACCCGGCAGTTTGCCGAGCTCGTCGATCAGATCTTGGACCGGTCCTTCAAACACCCAGCGCGCCACCGCCCATGCCGCCGGCCAGCGGACCCAGCTGCTCTTGGGCCAGGGTCGCGACCTGCTTCGAGGCGTCACCGAGCGCGCCGACGATCAGGTCCTGCAACGTCTCGACGTCGTCGGGGTCGACGACCTTGGGATCGATCTTCACTGCGACGACCTCGCCGCTGCCCTTGACGGTGACCTCGACCAGACCGCCTCCGGCCTCGCCGTGCACCTCGGAGTTGATGAGTCGTTGCTGGGCAGCCATCAACGACTGCTGCATCTGCTGTGCCTGGGCTAGCAACGCCGACATGTCGGGCTGGCCTCCGGGTTGCATGACAGTCCCCTTGCGTCTTGGTATCGACTTGGTTTCGCCTGCGTCGTGCGGGCGGTTCAGAGTTCCAAGCGTAGACGGCGCCGGGCTAATGTGGCGCCGTGCGCATTTCTCATCGCCTGCGTGTCGGGGCTTCGGCGGTGCTGGGAGCCGTCGGCCTCCTTGCCGCCGTCGTCGTCGCACCGACACTGCCGAGTGCCATCGCGGCGCCCGGCAGCATCGCCGGCATGATCGTGTTCCTCGATCCCGGTCATAACGGCGCCAACGACGCATCCATCAGCCGCCAGGTGCCCACCGGTCGCGGTGGTACCAAAGACTGCCAGGCCAGCGGGACAACCACCAACGACGGCTACCCGGAGCACACCTTCACCTGGGACACCACGCTGCGCATTCGGGCCGCGCTCAACGCGCTCGGGGCGCGCACGGCCATGTCGCGTGGCGACGACTCCACGGTCGGCCCGTGTGTCGACCAACGGGCCGCGATGGCCAACGCGCTGCATCCGAACGCGGTCGTCAGCATCCACGCCGACGGCGGTCCCCCCGGCGGGCGAGGTTTTCACGTCAACTATTCCGCGCCGCCGCTCAACCAGGCCCAGGCCGGACCCGCGGTGCAATTCGCCCGGGTCATGCGCGACCAGCTACAAGCGTCGGGTATCCCACCGGCCAGCTATATCGGCCAGGACGGCCTGTATGGGCGGTCGGACCTGGCCGGGCTGAACCTGGCGCAGTATCCGTCCGTCCTGGTCGAGTGCGGCAACATGAAGAACCCGGTCGACTCGGGGTTAATGGAAAGCCCCGAGGGCCGGCAGAAGTATGCCGACGCCGTCGTCAGGGGCGTTGCCGCCTTCCTAGGTGGCCAAACTCCGGCACCCTGAGCGGCTCAGCTCTCGAGTTCCCGCTTCAGGTTGGCCAGCACCTCGGCCTGAATCTTCTTCAGACCGAGCGGGGCGAACGTCTTCTCGAAAAAACCCTTCACACCTCCGGCACCCTTCCACGTGGTGGTCACGGTGACGCTGGAGCCCGGTCCGGCGGGAGCCACCGTCCAGTTGGTGACCAAGGTCGAATTGGCGTCTTTCTCGATGACGGCGTGGCCGGCGACATCGACATTGGCCTTGATGTCGCGGACGCGTGACTTGGTGGCCTGCAGCTTCCAACTGGCGACGGTTCCCTGTCCCTGCCCACCTTCAAGCACCTGGTAGTCGTGGTAGTGCGAGGACAGGATCTTGGGCCGGACTTCCCGGTAATCACCAATGGCGGTCAGCACGGCGGCGGGCTCAGCGTTGATCAGGACCGTGCTGGCTGCACTGACGTATCCCATTAGGCGTAACTCCTCTGCGCGGGCTTGTATCGCCGACCAGCGTATAGGTGGCCGCTCGAGCCCTAGGCGCCGTTATCGATGCGGCGTGCGCCCAGCTCGTTCTGCAGCAGCTCGAGAGCGGCCTCTTCGGGATCGCGGCGCGGTGTCGACGCGTCGTCCTGACCGGCTTCGGCGAGCATGCTCTCTTCTTCGGCCCGTTCGTCAGTATCCGAGTCGGCCGGAGCTTCGGTCGACGGGGGCGGCGGCGGAACCATCCTGCGCGACGGACGCTCGACCGGACGCGGCGGCGCGACCGGCGCTTCGAGTGCCGGACTCGCGGCGCCGGCTTCACACCGCACCCGCCAGTCCACACCCAACGCATCTTTGAGGGCTTCGGCGATGACGTCGGCATTGCGCTGTTCGCTCAACCGTTTGGCCAGGGGTGCCGATTCATGGCTCAGCACCAAGGTGTTGCCTTCGACCGCCCGCACGGTGGCACCGGCCAGCATCACTTCGGTAGTGCGACTGCGTTGGCGGACCTTGTCGCGCACCGTCGGCCACAACGTGCGGACCGCGGCCGCATTCGGCTCGGCCGAGCCTGCAACGACCGGGACCTCTTCGGACACGACGGGCTCGGGCTCGGGTGGGCTCGGCTCCGGCGACGGCTCGGGGACCGGCGCGGGAGACGGTGTGGGCGCCGGTTCGGCCGCCGCAGCACGCGGCGACGGGGGCGGCGGCGCGGGTTCCGAACGCCGCACAGGCGCGGACCGCTCGGGCTTCTCCTCGTCCGGAATCGACATGTCCAGTCGGGTTTCGATCCGCTCGACACGTTGCAGCAGAGCCGATTCGGCATCGCTGGCCGACGGCAGCAGTAGCCGCGCACAGATCACTTCGAGCAGCAGACGAGGCGCCGTCGCCCCCCGCATCTCGGTCAGCCCGGCGTGCACGACCTCGGCATAGCGGGTCAGCGTCGCACGACCGATCCGGGTCGCTTGCTCACGCATCCGCTCCAGCACATCTTCGGGAGCGTCTACCACACCCCGAGAGGTGGCGTCGGGAATTGCTTGCAGCACAAGCAAATCGCGGAACCGCTCCAACAGATCGGTGGCAAACCGGCGGGGGTCGTGACCGGCGTCGATCACCGATTCCACCGCCCCGAACAGCGCCGCCGCATCCACGGCGCCTAGCGCGTCGACGGCCTCGTCGATCAACGCCACATCGGTGGCACCCAGCAAGCCCAATGCGCGCTGGTAGGTCACGCGATTTCCTTCGGCACCGGCCAGCAACTGGTCGAGCACCGACAACGTGTCACGGGGAGACCCGCCACCGGCCCGGATCACCAGCGGGTACACGACGTCGTCGACGACCACATCCTCTTGGGCGCAGATCCGCTCGATCAGCCCTCGCATGGTCCGCGGCGGCAGCAGCCGGAACGGATAGTGGTGGGTGCGCGAGCGGATGGTCGGCAGCACTTTCTCCGGCTCCGTGGTGGCGAAGATGAAGATCAGATGGTCGGGCGGCTCCTCGACGATTTTGAGCAGCGCGTTGAAGCCCGCAGTGGTCACCATGTGCGCCTCGTCGACGATGAAAACCCGATAGCGCGACTGGGCCGGCGCGTAGAACGCGCGGTCTCTCAGCTCACGGGTGTCGTCCACGCCACCGTGGCTGGCTGCGTCGAGTTCGACGACGTCGATGCTGCCGGGCCCGTTGGGCGCCAGGCCGATGCAGGAATCGCAGACGCCGCATGGCGTGGCCGTCGGCCCCTGCTCGCAGTTCAACGAGCGGGCCAGGATGCGCGCCGACGACGTCTTGCCGCAGCCGCGCGGACCGGAGAACAAGTATGCGTGGTTGATTCGGCCCGCCGTCAACGCGGTCGACAGCGGCTCGGTGACGTGCTCCTGCCCCACCACCTCGGCGAAGGTCGCCGGTCGGTACTTGCGGTAGAGGGCCACGGTCGCTCACGCTACCGAGGCAGGCTGACGCGAGCTAACTGTGGTTCAGCAACGACTCGGTCGCGGCCAGCAACGCGCACGTCGCCAGCCCATCGATCGCGTTGTTCAGATCGGACACCGGCGGGAACGTCGGCGCGATCCGGATGTTCTTGTCGTCCGGGTCTTTCCGGTACGGGAACGACGCGCCCGCTTCGGTGACGGCGATACCCGCGTCCTTGGCCAGCGCGACCGTGCGCCGCGCCGTGCCGGGCAGCACGTCGAGGCTGATGAAGTAGCCGCCTTCGGGCTCGTTCCAGGAGGCGATCTTGGATTCGCTCAGCCGCTTGTCCAAAATTTCCAGCGCCAGCGCGAACTTGGGCGCCAGCAGTTGCTGGTGACGCAGCATCTGCAACCGGACACCGTCGGCGTCGCCGAAGAAGCGCAGGTGCCTTAGTTGGTTGATTTTGTCCGGCCCGATCGACTTCTTACCGGCGTACTGCAGATACCAGGCAATGTTGCCCAGCGATCCGCCGAAGAAGCTGACGCCGGCACCGGCGAAGGTGATCTTCGACGTCGATGCGAAGACGTACGGACGGTTGGGGTTGCCCGCGGCGGCCGCCAGGCCCAGCACGTCGACCTGGCGGATGAAGTCCAGCGTCAGGGTGTGCACCGCGTACGCGTTGTCCCAGAAAAGCCGGAAATCCTCAGCGGCCGTTTTCATCTGGACAAGCCGTCGCACGGTTTCCCACGAGTAGGTGATGCCGGTGGGGTTGGCGAACACCGGGACCGCCCACAAGCCTTTGATCGCCGGATCGACGGCGACCAGCTCCTCGATCAGATCTACGTCCGGGCCGTCCTCGCGCATCGGGATCGGGATCATCTCGATGCCGACGGTTTCGGTGATGGCAAAGTGCCGGTCGTAACCGGGCACCGGGCAGAGGAACTTGACCGTGGGTTCGTCTTTCCATGCCCGCGGCGAATCCACCCCGCCGTGCAGCATCGAGAACACGATGACGTCGTGCATCAGTTCAAGGCTCGCGTTGTTGCCGGCGATCAGGTTTTGCACCGGGATGCCGAGCAGTTCGCCGAAGATGGCGCGCAGTTCGGGGAGGCCGTGCTGCCCGCCGTAGTTTCGGGTGTCGGTGCCCTCGCCGTCGCGGTAGTCGGACCCGGGCAGGCTCAGCAGAGCGTTGGACAGATCAAGCTGTTCGCTGCAGGGCTTTCCGCGGGTGAGGTCGAGGGCGAGCTTCTTGGATTGCAGCTCGGCGTAGTCCTGCTGATGGCGGGCATGCAGTGCCTCGAGATCGGTACGGCCTAGGGAGCTGAACGAGCCGTACGACACCATCCGCCTTTCATCGTTCCGCTGCGCCTTCCACAAAGGGGGCGCCATATAGGGGACCCCGCGCACCCGCCAGAGCCCATTGACCCTTGCTGCCTTCCGGCCCTGGGGGAGTTCACAGGATGGACGCCGCGCGGGGTCCACCGAGAGTCTAGTACCCGGCTCCGGTTCCATTGCCCGAAGACCCTGACCTGCGCTCGGCTACCATGGCCGACGGAGGATTCGCCTAGTGGCCTATGGCGCTCGCCTGGAACGCGGGTTGGGTTAATAGCCCTCGCGGGTTCAAATCCCGCATCCTCCGCACTTAGTCCGGGATGTGACCAGGCCTGATTGGTAGGGTCTGGTCACTTCCGGATCATCAGCTCGAGGAGGAGCATGGGACGCAGGGCCGCCACGTTCTGGCACGCGACGTCTTCGGTCGCAGCCGGGGTCCTCTACTTCTTCTTTGTGTTGCCGCGGTGGCCCGAGTTGATGGGCGACACCTCACACGCTCTGGGGACCGCGGCGCGGATCAGCGCCGGCGTGCTGATCGCACTGGCAGCACTGCCGGTGGTGTTCACACTGCTGCAGTCGCGCAAGCCGGAGTTCGGCACACCGGCGCTCGCGTTGACGCTGCGCACCTGGTCGGTGGTGGCCCACGTGATAGCCGGCGTGCTGATCGTCGGCACGGCGATCAGCGAAATCTGGCTGAACCTGGACAGCGTCGGCCAGTGGCTGTTCGGCATTTACGGTGCCGCGGCCGCGATCGCGGTGCTCGGTATCTTCACCTTCTACCTGTCGTTCGTCGCCGAGTTGCCGCCGCCTCCGCCGAAACCGCTGAAGCCCAAGAAAGACAAGAAAGAGAAGAAGCAACGCCGCCGCCGCAAGACGGACGACGACGCCGAAGAAAGTGCGGATGCGGACGGCGAAGACTCCGACGAGGCTGACGAACCTCAAGACGACGCCGCCGGTGAAAGCCCCGAGGTCGAGTCGGCTGCGGTGGAAGCCGAGTCGACGGCCGAAGAAGTGCCCGCCGTAGAAGACGCAGACGACACCGTTGCCGACGATTCGTCGGGTGGCCTACGCAATCGGCGACCGACCGGAAAAGCGTCACATCGGCGTCGGCGTTCGCCCCGCGGCGTCGCCGTCGACGAGTGAGCCGGCCGCCGAATCCAGCCAGCCGTCGATCAGGCGGCTGACCGAGCCATTCCCGGTTCGGCCGCCCGCCCGAG
The DNA here is from genome assembly GCF_036488105.1 of Mycobacterium sp. Classification (GTDB taxonomy): domain Bacteria; phylum Actinomycetota; class Actinomycetes; order Mycobacteriales; family Mycobacteriaceae; genus Mycobacterium. The sequence continues at coordinate 9,421 of NZ_DASXHW010000310.1, forward strand.
ATCGACCGAGCCCTATGCTGAGCGAGTGCCAAACACTTATCGAGTAGTTCAGTGGAACACCGGAAACGTCGGCAAGAGCTCCCTTAAATCGATCGCGGACAATCCCCTGCTGGAATTGGTCGGGTGCTTCGCCTGGTCGCCGGAGAAGGCCGGGCGTGACGCCGGCGAGCTGGTCGGCATCGCGCCGCTGGGAGTTGCCGCCACCAACGACATCGACGCCCTGCTCGCGCTGAAGCCGGATTGCGTTGTCTACAACCCGATGTGGATCAACGTCGATGAGCTGGTCCGCATTCTGTCGGCCGGCGTCAACGTGGTGACCACGGCGTCGTTCATCACCGGGAGAAACCTGGGCGACGGCCGCGACCGGATCGTCGAGGCCGCCGAGTTGGGCGGCTCCACGATGTTCGGGTCGGGGGTGAGCCCGGGCTTCGCCGAGCTGCTGGCCATCGTGTCGGCGATGGTGTGCAACCGGGTCGACAAGGTCACCGTCAACGAAGCCGCCGACACCACGTTCTACGACTCACCGGAAACCGAGAAGCCGGTGGGCTTCGGCCAGCCGATCGATCACCCGGACCTGCAGGCGATGGCCGCCAAGGGCACCGCCATCTTCGCTGAGGCCGTAGCGCTGGTGGGCGATGCTCTCGGCATCGAACTCGACGACATCCGGTGTGAAGCCGAATTCGCCCAGACCACAGCGGATCTCGAGATGGCGTCGTGGACCATCCCCGCCGGCTGTGTGGCCGGGGTTTACATCAGCTGGCAGGGGATCCTCGACGGCAAGACCGTCATCGACCTCAATGTCCGGTGGCGCAAAGGCCAGACGCTTGAGCCGGACTGGAAAATCGACGGTGATGGCTGGGTCATCCAGGTCGATGGTCAGCCGACAGTGACCACCAAGGTTGGTTTCCTGCCGCCGCCCTACTTCGAGGCCACGACGATCGAAGAATTCATGGATCTCGGGCACATCATGACGGCGGTGCCCGCCATCAACGCAATTCCAGCGGTGGTTGCCGCGGCGCCGGGCATCGCCACCTACGCGGATCTACCGCTGACGCTGCCGCGAGGGTTCGTCAAAACCTAACGCGCTTTAGGTGCCAGGAATGTGCTGGAGCTTGCCCTGGAGGTCGGGGCAGTACTGAGCGATGGCGCTACCGAGGAACTGGTACGTCTGTACCTGGGTGGTGCCCCGGGGAAGGTTGATGGAGAGAAAGTGTGCGGAGGCCGCAGCGTCGGGATCAACGCCGACTCCCAGCCGGTGGCAGGCGATCTTGGCCAGGTACGGGCTGTAGTCGTGCGGCGCATAGATGCCGAACCGACCGAGTTGGTTGTCGAAATCGGTGTCCGGGTCGGCGTAGGCCGGCGCAGACAAGCTGATTGCCGCGGCGATGGCGGCGACCGCAACACCCGTGACCTTCATGGGCTGAATAGTACCTTTGTTGAGTCTGTGTCGAACTGTCGTCCTGGCACCCATCGTCACCGATCCTCCTCGCCCGGCCGAGCCGCGGATCCGGACTCGCGCTACGGTCTTCAACACCCGCCGTGGCCGTTTTCTTTCTAGTCGCCTATTCCCGTTAGAGTAGCTAAGGTTACACACAGGCTAACTAGTTGAGCACCCTTCACACCAGGTTCAGACATTGGAAGAAGCGCCCATGACGACCACCGAGCCGAGGACCGAGCCGTTGGCGACCCAGGGATCCACCGGAGACAAGCAGCCCGTACGCCGAGCGGCCAAACGGCGCGGCTTGTCCAGTCTGTTCACCCGCTTCTGGCTCGTGCTCACGGTCGTCGCTGTCGTCGCGCTGTCCGGATTCGTCGTCCACCGGCTGCACGGTGTCTTCGGCATTCACAAAGGTTCGTTCGGTGGCGGCACGTCGGGCGAGGTCCTCGACCAGTTCAACGCCAAGACGATCACCCTCGAGGTCTGGGGCTCACCGGGCAGCACGGCAACGATCAACTACCTCGACGAGAACTCCCATCCGCAGCAGGCCCTCAACGTGCCCTTGCCCTGGAGCAAAGTATTGAGTTCGACCAAACCCGGCATCCCGGCCAACCTGGTAGCGCAAGGAGACGGCAGTTGGATCGCCTGCCAATTCGTCGTGAACAAGCACGACGGGAGCGGTGACGTCATCAAGACTCCGAATCACTCGCCCCCGAACGAAAACGTCAATGCGTTCGTCTATTGCCTGGACAAGTCCGCATGAGCGAGACCACCGAGGCTGCGCGGCGCGTCTCCCAGCCGCTGATCCCGCCGTTCCTGCCGCGGATGATCCACCGGCTCGCGCTGCCGATCGTCC
>NZ_DASXHW010000380.1:0-33920 GCF_036488105.1 Mycobacterium sp.
TGAGATTCGTTGGCCATGCAGCGTGACGATGACCTCACCCTTCGCACCGTCGTCGCGAAACTTCTCGGTGTCGTAGGTGCCGGAGTCCCAGATGATCACCTTGCCGCCGCCGTACTCCCCCTTCGGAATCGTGCCTTCGAAGCCGCCGTACTCCAGTGGATGGTCTTCGGTGTGGACCGCCAAGTGATTGACCGCGGTGGTCTCGGGCAGATTCTTCGGCACGGCCCACGACACCAGCACGCCGTCGCGCTCGAGCCGGAAGTCGTAGTGCAGCCGGCGGGCGTGATGCTCCTGGATCACGAAGGTATTGCCCTGGCCGGCAGCCGGTTTGGTACTGGGTACCGGCTCGGGTGTTCTCGCCGCGTCGCGCATGCTGCGGTATTTGGTCAGCCGATCGGGGGTCCGCACGTCGGCGTCCAACGGCGCCAGCAGATCTCCGTCACGCTCAACCCGCTTGAGCACTTCGTCGTAGCGAAGCTGGCGCAGCTTCTTGTCGTCGAGTTCCTCCCAGCTGCGAGGCGCCGCGACGGTCGGATACTCCCGTCCCCGCAGCGAATACGGCGCGATGGTGGTCTTCGAGCCGCTGTTCTGGCTCCAGTCCACGAACACCTTGCCGGCCCGCAGGCTCTTGGTCATCGTGGCGGTGACCAACTTGGGCATCGATGTTTCCAGTTGCTGGGCAACGCGTTTGGCCAGCACCACCGCACCCCGGCTGCTCACCGGTTTGTCCAGCGGACTGTAGAGGTGCAGGCCCTTACTTCCGCTGGTCAGCGGAAACGTGGTCAGTCCGATGTCGGCGATCAGATCTCGGACGGCACGAGCCACCTCGGCGAGCTGAGCCATCGTGACACCCTCACCGGGGTCGAGGTCAAACACCAGGCGGGTCGCCGGGCCCGGCTTGAGTTGCTCGCCTTTACGCGTCCATTCGGCGGCGAAACGCCATTGCGGCACATGCACTTCCAACGCGGCTTGTTGGGCGATCCAAGCCAAACCGTCGACGCTGTCGATGATCGGGTAGGTCGTCGTGCCGGATCGATGTGTGATGCTGGCGCGCGGCAACCACTCGGGCGCAGAAGCGGCGAGCTGCTTTTCGAAAAACGAGGACTGCTCCACTCCGTTGGGCCATCGCTTACGGGTGGCCGCCCGCCCGGCGATGTGCGGCACCATCACTTCGGAAACACGGACGTAATAATCGAAGATGTCGGCTTTGGTGGTTCCGGTGGCCGGATACAACACCTTGTCGGCGTTGGTCAACTTCACCCGCGGCGCCATGGTGTCAACCTACGCCGCCGGTTAACACGTCTCACCACCTCTTATGTTCAGCCTCTGCGGCATTCGTGATCAGGGTCACCGTGACGGAACCCACTGACGCGTTTAAGCAGGCCTGACCTGTGGGCACGGACGGGGATGCGAAAAGTAATTCCATGGCGGCCAAGCGCCGGAGTTCCGCTCAGTAACGACACCCTTCGACTACATTCCCAGCGAATCCACGTGCCAAAATACAATCGATCAACCCTGCAACGCGGTGTCGTCCACATCGGTGCGGGCAACTTTCACCGGGCGCATCAAGCCGTCTACTTCGATGACCTTGCCTGCTCGGGCATTTCCAAACAGTGGGGGCTCACGGGCGTCAGCCTGCGCTCCCGCGACGTCAAAGACGTGTTGTCGGCTCAGGACGGGCTGTACACCGTCGTGGAGCGCGGCCACGAAGGCGAGACGGCCCGGGTGGTCGGCTCGATCGGCTCTGTCCACTACGCACCGAACGACGGCGTGGCCGTCCGTGCCGCGCTGGCCGACCCCCGCACCCGCATCGTCAGCCTGACCATCACGGGCAATGGGTACTTCCTCGACCCGGTCACCCGCGAATTCGACGCCAGACACCCCGATGTGCGGGCTGACCTGATCAACTCGGGCGGCTATGTGACCGCGTGGGGGTACCTGACCGAGGCGCTGGATTTGCGTCGTCGCGCCGGCACCGCACCGTTCACCGTGATGTGCTGCGACAACATCCCCGACAACACTGCCGCGGCCCGGACCGCGCTGGTGTCGTTTGCCGCGTTGAAGGATCCCGGGCTGGCCCGTTGGATCGATGCCTATGTCGCGTTCCCGTCGACCATGGTGGACCGCATCACCCCGCAGACGTCGGCGTCGGAGCGGGAATTCGTTCAGCAGGAATTCGGGATTGCCGACAAGTGGCCGGTGCTCACCGAGCCGTATTGCCAGTGGGTCATCGAGGACAGCTTCAGCGACGGTCGCCCGCCGCTGGACGAAGTCGGCGTCCAGTTCGTTGCCGATGTCAGTGACCACAAGTTGGTAAAGACCCGTCTGCTCAACGGAACTCATATTGCGATGTCATGTCTGGCCATGCTGGCCGGCTACCAGCGCACCGACGAGGCGATGGGTGACGAGGTCGTCTTCGATTACGTTGAGCAGCTCATGCGCGACGAGATCCAGCCGCTGTTGCCCGCGGTACCCGGGATGAACACTCCCGAATATCGCAGCACGCTGCTCTCGCGGCTCAGCAATCCCCAGATGAGCGACCAGTTGTCCCGACTGGCACGCCGGGGATCGGAGAAGATCGCGTCGTTCTTGCTGCCGTCTCTGCGTGAGGCGATCGAGCAGCACCGACCGCACACCCTGCTGATGGTCGCCCTCGCCGGGTGGGCCAGGTACCTGCGCGGTTACGACCTCAAGGGCGCCACAATCCGCGTCGACGACCCGCAGAAAGAACTGCTGACGAAGCTGGTGACCATGGACGGTAACGACCCTGGTCCGCTGCTGCGGCACGAGATCTTCGCCGAACTTCGGATGATCCCTGGATTTGAGGAGCGGCTACGCGAGATGATTACCGACATCGACGAGCACGGTGTGATACCCGCGCTGCGCCACGCGCTGCGGGACGACGCGCGGGAGCTGATGGTGTCATGAATCAGCCCCTCGAGTTTGTGCGCCCATTCGACCCTGCGCTCATCACCACGTTGCTGTTGGACGCCGACGACAACCTCTTCCCCTCCGAGGCACCGGCATTCGACGCCTCGGCCGAGGTGACCACTCGCTTCCTGGCCAGGTTCGACGTCTCGGCGCCGCTGAGCGGCGATGAGTTGCGTAAGAAGGCCGTCGGCAAGAACTTTCGCAGCACCGCCACTGACCTGGCCGTGCTGAGCGGAGTTCCGTTCGAGAAGGCGCTCGCCGATGGGCGCCCCGACGCTGTGCTGGCCTCAGACCGCGACGTGGCCAGCGGTCGCGCGTTGACAGCCGATGAGCTCGAGCAATGGGTGCGTCAAGAGCGCGAGCGGGTCACCGCACATCTGGCCGTCACGCTGAAGCCGGATCCGGAGGTGCTTGAGCCGTTGCAGGCGCTGGCATCTCGGTACGCGATGGCAGCGGTCAGCTCCAGCGCTCTCGCGCGACTCAAGGCCTCGTTCACCGCGGCCGGCCTCGATCCGCTGATCCCGGTGGAACTGCGCTTCAGCGCCGAAGATTCGCTGCCGGTGCCGACGAGCAAGCCCGACCCGGCGGTCTACATGCATGCCGGCCGGGTGCTCGGGGTCGAGGCTCACCAGGGTCTGGCCGTGGAGGACTCAGTGCCCGGTGTCAAATCGGCGGTTGCGGCCGGCTACCTCACCGTCGGAAACGTGATGTTCGTGCCGCCTGACGAACGACGCCATCGCACTGCGGAATTAATCGATGCCGGTGCGGTCGCGATCACCGATTCGTGGCGCGCTCTGGCCGACGCCCTGATGTTGTCGACAGTTACGGGTGGAGGTTCCCGCTGACATAGGCATCGTCACTCACGCACTGATGATTCGGGCCTCGACCCGGAAGGAGTTGTGCAAATCGTGCCTAACGCAATTGATCTCAATAACTCAACGCTGAAAAGCCTGCCGATCGACGCGCCGAAATATGACCGCGGCAGCGTCAGCGTCGGGATCGCGCACATCGGAGCCGGCCACTTTCACCGGGCGCATCAGGCCGCATACATCAACCTGCTGCTGCAGCACGGCCTGGCGCACGAGTGGGGAATCTGCGGTGTGGGGGTGATGCCATCCGACTGGACCATGCGCGACGTCCTGAACGATCAGGACGGGCTATACACGCTGATCCTGGAAAACCCTGACGGCAGCCGGGATGCACAGGTGATCGGCTCGATCATCGACTATCGTTACGCGCCCGATGATCCGGAGTCAGCGCTGGAGGTGCTTGGTGCGCGGGCCACCCGAATCATTTCGCTGACAATCACCGAAGGCGGATACCGCGATCCCGACGGCCCCGCGTTTTCGTTGATCAGTGAAGCGCTCGCCAGGCGTCGCGAGCGCGGTATCCCCGCACCGACGATCGTGTCGTGCGACAACATCGAGAACAACGGCGAGGTCGCGGGCCGTGCCGTGCTTGCCAATGCCGAACGCCGGGATCCAGGGCTTGCCGAATGGGTGGCCCAACACGTCCGGTTTCCGAATTCGATGGTCGACCGCATCACCCCGGCAACGACTTTGGAGATGGCCGCGGAAGTACGGCGCGACTTCGGTGTGAACGACCGGTGGCCGGTGGTGGCCGAGCCGTTCAGCGCCTGGGTTCTCGAAGACCACTTTTCCGATGGCAGGCCACCATTGGAGAAGGCAGGCGTGCTGGTGGTCGACGATGTCCGCCCGTACGAGCTGATGAAACTGCGGCTGCTGAACGCTGGACATCAGTGCCTGTGCTACTTCGCCCACCTGTGCGGCTTCGAATTCGTCCATGATGCCGCGCAGGATCCGCTGTTCGCCGAATACCTGCTCTCCTACTTCGACACCGAGGCCATCCCCACGCTTCCAACGGTGCCCGGGATCGACCTGCACGAGTACGGCCGCACGCTGATCGAGCGGTTCGCCAATCCAGCCGTGCGCGATACCGTCGCGCGGTTATGCGCCTACTCATCGGACCGGATCCCGAAATGGCTGTTCCCCGTGATCTCCGACAACCTGGCCGGCGACGGGCCGGTTCGGCTGGCGGCAGCAGCGGTGGCCAGCTGGGCCCGCTATGCCGAGGGCGTCGACGAGTGGGGCGAGCCGTTCGAGGTGCTCGACCAACTGGCGGACTCGCTGGTTCCGATTGCCCGGTCGCAGCACGAAAATCCCAATGCTTTCATCGAGATCACCGCGGTGTTCGGCGACCTGTCCCATCAGCCACGGTTCGTCGAGGCATACCGCTGGGCGCTGGATTCGTTGCACCGCAAGGGCGCTCGCGCGACACTCGAGGCATTGGTGCGATGAGTCGCGGGCTGGTGATCGGCGAGTCGCTGATCGACATCGTGCGGGACGGCCGAGAGGTCACCGGTGAGCACATCGGCGGCAGCCCGCTCAACGTCGCGGTCGGATTGGCCCGGCTGGGCCGCGACATCGATTTTCTCACCCACATCGCCGACGATCCGTATGGCCGGCGCATCGCCGAGTACATCAATGCCGCAGGGGCGCACCTTGTTTCGGGGAGCCAGAACGCCGATCGGACCACTACCGCGCGACTGACCTTCGACGCAAACGGGTCGGCCGACTACGTGTTCGACCTGGACTGGCAGCTTTCCGGTACACCGATGGTCGCCCCACCGCTTTTCGTGCACACCGGATCGATTGCCGCGGTGCAGGACCCCGGGTGTCTGGCCGTCGCGGCTCTGGTGGACACCTACCGGGTGTCGGCCACCGTCACCTTCGATCCCAACGTGCGGCCGTCGCTGATCGCCGACCGTGACCTGGCTGTCGCACGCATCGAGCGTCTCGTCGAGCGCAGCGACATCGTGAAGGTCAGCGAAGAGGACCTGCGCTGGATCGACCCCGACCGGTCGCCGGACGAGATCGCGCAGACCTGGCAGTCGCTGGGCCCGGTGATCGTGGTGGTGACAATGGCCGACCAGGGAGCGGCGGCGGTGTGCGCGGGCGGTGAAGTGCGGGTGTCGGCCCGACCCGTGCAGGTGGTCGACACCGTGGGCGCCGGTGACGCCTTCATGGTCGGCCTGATCGACGCGCTCTGGGAGCAAGGGCTGTTGGGTGCCGGTCAACGCGCCTCGCTCGCCGGAATAGACCTGGATGCGCTGACCGACGCGCTGGAGGCGGCCAGCGGCGTTTCGGCGCTGACTGTCACTCGCGCCGGTGCTGACCTGCCGGATCGGGATGCACTGGCGGACGCCGCGCGGCAGCGTTAGCCGCATAACCGCCCAGCAGTGTGGGCATACTGGCACTATGCGTTCGATCTGGAAGGGCTCGATCTCTTTCGGGCTGGTCAACGTCCCGGTCAAGGTGTACAGCGCCACCGAGGACCACGACATCAAGTTCCACCAGGTGCATGCCAAGGACAACGGCCGCATCCGGTACAAGCGCGTGTGCGAGGTAGACGGCGAAGTCGTCGAGTACCGCGACATCGCACGCGCCTACGAATCCGACGACGGTCGGATGGTGATCATCACCGACGACGACATCGCGACATTGCCCGAGGAGCGCAGCCGCGAAATCGAAGTCCTGGAGTTCGTCCCGGCCAGCGAGCTCGACCCGATGATGTACGACCGCAGCTATTTCCTCGAGCCTGATGGCAAATCGACGAAATCCTATATGCTGCTGGCGAAGACGCTAGCCGAGACCGACCGGGTAGCGATCGTGCATTTCGCGTTGCGCAACAAGACTCGGCTTGCGGCGTTGCGGGTCAAGGACTTCAGCAAGCGCGAGGTCATGGTGATCCACACGCTGCTGTGGCCCGACGAGATCCGCGACCCCGACTTTCCGGTGCTGGACAAGAAGGTCGAAGTCAAACCCGCGGAGCTCAAGATGGCCGGACAAGTGGTCGAATCGATGGCCGACGATTTCAATCCCGATCGCTATCACGACGACTATCAGGCGCAGCTGCAGGAGTTGGTGGAAGCCAAACTCGAAGGCGGAGAAGCTTTTACTACCGAAGAGCAGCCCAAGGAACTCGACGAGACCGAAGACGTCTCGGATCTGCTGGCCAAGTTGGAGGCCAGCGTCAAGGCGCGCTCGGGCGACAGCACGGCGCCGGCCAAGAAGACGCCGGCCAAAAAGACGGCCGCCAAGAAGGCTCCGGCGAAGAAGGCGGCTGCGAAAAAGACGCCCGCCAAAAAGACTCCCGCTAAAAAGGCCGCCGCGAAGTCCTGATTCCCGAGCCGCCAAACTCGGTCCGGGAACAGGTGCCCGCGGGTATTGTTCGAGTGCAGTGCGGCGGATCCAGGCCGCGTGCAGGAAGAGCTCGATATGGGTCGCATCCATACAGCAGCGGGACTCGAGGTCGCGGCCTCCGCCGCGATGTACGGCTTGATCGGCGCCGCGCCGGTCGCCCACGCTGATCCGCCGATTTGCGGCAGCCCGGACAGGCCATGCGCCGGCCCGAGCCCACTGACCCCAGAACAGCAGTGCGCGCTGACCGCATATCGCATGATGATGCCTTGCAACTGGCTGGGACAGCAGGTACCCCAGGGGACCCCGGGAAGCTGGGGCTAGAACGGGACCTGTTGGCGAGCCGACACAAAGATTACTTCTGACTAGAACGGCGGCGGTTCATCGTCGGGCGTCGCGTGCGCGTAACGGACGGCGCGTTGCCGGGTCAGCCTGTCATCGCGATTGAGGTTGCGCTCGGCGGTAATTCGCTGTGATCGTTGCTGAGCCCGAGTGCGCCGTCGCGTCGGCATCATGACCGTGCGCTCACCGCAGCGGATGTCGGACGGTGGCGGGACCTCGGGCACGTCGCCGGTGGGCGCGGTAAGCGCCGGAAACAGGATCGCGCTTCCTGGACTCGTCACGTAAATGTGCCCCGACGGCAGCGTCCAGATCACCGTACCGTCGGCCAGCTGTTTGTCTCGCCAGCCCCAGAAGGTCTTGAGCAAATGGTGTTTTCGGCATAGTGACTTCAAGTTGGATGGGTGCGTGAGTCCACCGTCGGCGTAAGGGACGGTGTGGTCGATGTCGCAGTGCATTGCCGGCTCGTCACATCCCGGGGCCCGGCAGGTCAGATCCCGGCATCGCACATAATCGGCCAGTTTCGCAGACGGCGTGTACCGCGGTTCCGCGGCAGCCGGAAAGGCCAACGGCCGCAACGTCGCCGACTTGGCCAGCTCAGCGATCACCTGCGCCGGGATCAGCTCGTCCACCCCGGCCATGAAGCCTGGCGCAGATCCCGTGCCGTCAACGCTTGCCTGCTCGGCTACCACGTGAATGACCACATTGCGGTCACGCATCCGGCCACGGGCTTCAATGCAATCCGAATCTCCGCAGGTGCACGCCATCCGGTCGTCACCCGCAATCAATGCGGTCAGCGCGTCGGCGCGTCGCTGCGCCTTGGATCGCGGATCGGCCTCACACACCGTGCCCGCCAACTCGTCCAGTCGGCGATCCAACGCGCGGGCAGTGCTGGCGAACACGTTGCCGTAGACCTCGGCGATGCCCGACATCGACTGTGACACATTGAGGTAGCGGTCTTTGACCTCTTTGTTGGTTCGGCGAATCGCATCTCGATCGACCTGCAGAACAATGGCGTCGACCCGCATCGCGAGCCTGCCGCGCGTCAACGACGGCCAGCGCGGGGCCCGCAATGCGAGCTGCTCGTCGACGGCGGCCAGCGCCTTGTCGTCGGTGATCAGCGCGGTGCGAGTGGCGATGACATTGAACATCGCGTAGTTGATGTCACCGGCGGCCAAACTCTCCCCGACGTTGGGCAGCCGCTCGCGCATCACCTCCGCATCGCTCATGTACCTCGAGGCCAAGGCACGGCTAATCCGAAGGGCGGCGGCCAGCTCGGCGGAGATCGCATCCCACAAGTCGGCGACCCACTCCGCGCGCTCGCCATATTGGCGGTAACGCAGTTGCATCAGATCCGCGATCACATTCAGTCGCCGTCCTGTGGCTTGCGCTTCCGTCCGCGCAGCGTCGCGGGCCTGCTCGATCAATGCAGCCGACTCGCTCGTCGCTGGCAGCTCCAGGTAGTCGAACATACGTTCGATTGTAACAGGATCCACTGACTAACACTTTTGGCATGGTCGCAACTTGTGGTCGTTGCGGCTGTGGCTGAAAGGGTCGCAGGTATGTCTCGATCGCGAAGGACGAAGGTTGACTCAAGGCAGGCGGGGTCGGACAACCCACCGACGATGATCGTCCTACCCCGCCAGCGCTGCGCATAGCGGCAGCCTTTCCCCTCTTGGCCCTGAAAAGTAAGCGCGGCCGCTAGTCATATCCTTAACGTCTGCCTCGTCGCCAATTCGGCGCCGGAGCTGTGAACACCGACAGCTATCCGGATCGGGAGATCTACCCATGAATGAGTCCGCCAAAGCCCAGACCGGAAGACGGCCGATCCCCGAGTCACAAAATCCTGACCGGGACTATCCCCAGATGGTGAGCGAACGCGGCCTCATTGAGCCAGCCCCACGGCGAGTACGAGGCTACGTCGACGGGACACTCGTATTCGACACGACCCGTGCGCATTACGTGTGGGAGGTCGCCTACTACCCGCAGTATTACATCCCCATGGGTGACGTTCGCATGGAACATCTGCACGACGAAAACCACGTCCAGGAACTGCAACTCGGCTCCTCACGGCTCTTTTCGTTGAGGTCACCCGAACAGACACGCAAGTCGGCTGCTCGACTGTACGACTCCGGTCCGGTCGCAGGCAGCGTCCGGTTCGAGTGGGACGCACTCGAGTGGTTTGAGGAGGACGCGCCGATCATCGGACACCCGCGCAGCCCCTACGTCCGTGTCGACGCGCTGCGTTCACACCGGCACATCAGGGTCGAACTCGATGGGGTGGTATTGGCCGAGACACACAGCCCGGTGCTGCTTTTCGAGACAGGACTGCCGACCCGGTACTACATCGACCGCACCGACGTCGTATTCGAACGCATGGAAACCACCAGCACCCAGACTGTGTGCCCGTACAAAGGAATCACGTCGCAGTACTGGGCGATCAGAATCGGCGACGCAATGTATCCCGATCTCGCCTGGACCTATGACTATCCGCTGCGCGAGGTCGCCCCGATCGCGGGGATGATCGCGTTCTACAACGAGAAGCTCGATATTTTCGTCGACGACACCCGGTTGAGCCGGCCTTCCACCCATTTCAAATAGCCACGGGATCGACGCTTTGCTCACTCACCTATGTTCGGGATGATCGGCATAGTCGGCCATGGAATCGTGCCCGGCGGACACTGAAACCATTGAAACTGCGGGAGGACACAAGCCTTTCCTTCCTTAACATGGTCGCCGCTGGTGCCGTAGTCATGGCAGACGGAAGTGTCCCAAGCCGGGTGAATGGGGACTGGCTTCAGGTTGCCGCTCGCGTCTGGTGCAACTCCCATGATCGGAGGGTCTCCAGGACACCAGTAAAACGGTCTGGCGTCGGCGGTACCTGTGGCCAGCCCCAAACCGGCGACCGCGCCGGCCGAGAGTAGTCCCCCGGCAATGAGCTTCTTCAAGCTCCCAACCTTGTGCATAGCTGCGTCCCTTCTCGTCGATCTTCCGAAAATTAGGCGCGGCCGCTAGTCAGATTCTTAACGGAAAAACTAGAACGTGTTTCAGAAATGGGGTTCCGCGGCCGCTGGCGCCTTGTTACGGTGACGCGCGTGATCCTCGACAAATTCAGACTCGACGACCAAGTCGCCATCGTCACCGGTGGCGGCCGTGGTCTTGGCGCAGCCATCGCGCTGGCGTTCGCCGACGTCGGCGCCGACGTCGTCATCGCCTCCCGCACCCAATCCGAACTAGAGGCCGTCGCTGAAAAGGTCCGCGCGGCGGGCCGGCGCGCCCATATCGTCACCGCCGACCTGGCCCAGCCCGAGGTCACCGCGGAGCTGGCCGGCCAGGCCGTCGAGGCGTTCGGGCGGCTGGACATCGTCGTCAACAACGTCGGCGGCACCATGCCCAACGGGCTGCTGACCACCTCGACGAAAGATCTCAAGAGCGCGTTCACCTTCAACGTCGCCACCGCCCACGCGTTGACCATCGCCGCCGCGCCGCTGATGCTCGAGCACTCCGGCGGCGGCAGCATCATCAACATCACCTCGACGATGGGTCGGGTGGCCGGCCGCGGGTTCGCCGCCTACGGCACCGCCAAAGCCGCACTGGCCCACTACACCCGGCTGGCTGCGCTGGACCTGTGCCCGCGGATTCGGGTGAACGCCATCGCACCGGGATCGATCGCCACGTCCGCGCTGGACATCGTCGCCTCCAACGACGAATTGCGCGAGCCAATGGAAAAGATGACACCGATGCGCCGGCTCGGCGAGCCCGATGAGATCGCTGCCGCCGCAGTGTATTTGGCTTCGCCAGCGGGTGCCTACCTGACCGGCAAGGTGATCGAGGTCGACGGCGGCATCACCTTTCCCAACCTCGACCTACCGATCCCGGATCTGTGACAATGGCTATTCGAGTCGCCGCAATCGGCACCGGAAATGTCGGCCTCCACGCATTGCGGGCACTGATCACCAATCCGGACTACGAGCTCACCGGTGTGTGGGTGTCGTCGGATTCCAAAGCCGGCAAAGACGCCGGACAGCTTGCCGGCCTTGATGTCTCGACCGGTATCACCGCATCCACCGACCTGGACGCGGTGCTGGCCACCGGCCCGCAGTGTGCGGTCTACACCGCGATGGCCGACAACCGGCTGCCCGATGCGCTCGACGATTACCGGCGCATCCTGGCCGCCGGGGTGAATGTCGTCGGCAGTAGTGCGGTGTTCCTGCAGTACCCGTGGCAGGTTCTTCCCAACGAGCTGCTGGCCCCGATCGAAGATGCTGCGCGGGAAGGTAATTCGAGCCTGTTCGTCAACGGCATCGACCCGGGCTTCGCCAACGACCTGCTTCCGCTGGCGCTGGCCGGAACGTGTCAGAGCGTCCAGCAGATCCGCTGCATGGAGATCGTCGACTACGCCACCTACGACAGCGCCACCGTCATGTTCGACGTGATGGGATTCGGCAAGCCCCTCGACGACATCCCCCTGCTGCTGCAACCGGGCGTGCTGAGTCTCGCGTGGGGATCGGTGGTGCGCCAACTCGCCGCGGGCCTGGGGGTCGAACTCGACCAGGTCACCGAACGACACGAGCGGGTCCCGGCGCCCGAGGACTTCGACATCACCTCGGGACACATCCCGAAGGGCAGTGCCGCGGCGCTGCGATTCGAGGTGCACGGACTGGTCGACGGCAAGCCCGCGGTCGTCCTCGAACACGTCACCCGGTTGCGCGAAGACCTGTGCCCCGCCTGGCCGCAGCCGGCCCAGCCCGGTGGCTGCTACCGGATTGAGATCACCGGCGAACCGTCCTACGCCATCGACGTTTGCCTGAGCAGTCCGAACGGCGATCACAATCACGCGGGTCTGGTGGCGACGGCGATGCGCGTCGTCAACGCCATCCCCGCCGTCGTTGCCGCTCCCGCCGGAATCCGCACAACGCTGGACCTGCCGCTGATCACCGGCCGCGGCCTCTACTCGGCCGGCTAGAGGTTTCGGTTAACCTAACTTTCTTATTCGTACATAGAAAGTGAGTTAGGTGCCCGAGGACACCCGCGTGCGGCCCAAGGCCGGGTGGTATCTGCTCGGCCCCGCATTCGTCGCTGCGATTGCCTATGTGGACCCGGGCAACGTGGCCGCGAACATCAGTGCCGGCGCGCAATTCGGCTTCGCGCTGCTATGGGTGATCGTCATCGCAAACGTGATGGCCGGGCTCGTCCAGTACCTGTCGGCAAAGCTCGGCCTCGTGACCGGGCGCACATTGCCCGAGGCCATCGGCGGGAAGCTGAGTCGACCGGCACGACTGGCCTTTTGGATGCAGGCTGAGATCGTTGCGATGGCCACCGATGTGGCCGAGGTGATCGGCGGGGCGATCGCACTGCACATCCTGTTCGGGCTGCCACTGCTGCTCGGCGGGGTGATCACCGGGTTGGTGTCACTGCTGCTCTTGCGAATTCAGGATCAGCGCGGCCAACAGCTCTTCGAACGGGTGATCACCGGACTGCTGCTGCTCATCGCCATCGGCTTCACCGCCAGCTTCTTCGTGGCGACACCACCACCCGGCGACGTCGTGGGCGGGTTGGTGCCGAGATTCCTCGGAAAGGAAAGCGTGCTGTTGGCCGCGGCCATCTTGGGCGCGACGGTGATGCCGCATGCGGTCTATCTGCATTCCGGGCTGGCCCGTGACCGGCATGGCCATCCCGATCCCGGCCCAGAACGGCGGCGACTGCTGCGCATCACCCGGTTGGACGTCGGGCTGGCGATGGTCGTCGCAGGGGCCGTGAACGCCGCCATGCTGCTGGTCGCTGCGCTGAACATGCAGGGCCGAGGCGGCATCGGTTCCATCGAGGCGGCCTACGCCGCCGTGCACGACACGGTTAGTCCATTGATCGCGGTGTTTTTCGCGGTCGGATTGCTGGCTTCCGGCCTGGCGTCGGCATCGGTGGGCGCCTACGCGGGGGCGATGATCATGCAGGGATTGCTGCACCGCTCGATTCCGATGGTGCTGCGCCGGCTGGTGACGCTGGTGCCCGCACTGCTGATCCTTGCGCTGGGTTTTAATCCGACCCGCACGTTAGTGCTGTCGCAGGTCGTTTTGTCCTTCGGCATCCCGTTCGCGCTGCTTCCGCTGGTTCGACTGACCAGCGACCGGGCGCTGATGGGAGTCGACGTGAATAACCGCGTCCTTACCGCGATCGGTTGGGTGATAGGGACGCTGATCAGCCTCCTCAACGTGGTGCTGATCTACCTCACGGTCAGCGCCAAAGGCTAGGCCTGGCATCCGGATTCACACTTTCCAACCGGTGTTTCCCCCGTCCGGTCAGTTCGATGAGCTCGTCCAGCAGAGCATCCATCTGGTCGATCGACGGCATCGCCCCACCGCGCTCGCGGTAGGCACTGCGAACGCTGGCCAGCACCCGCAATTCACGCTCAATCGTGTCCCGGTCCCGGGTGCCGCCCCCGTGCGCGCCGCTCATCGGACGATCCTTTCACCCCAATCGCGACGCCAATAGCGCGACGCACGGAATTAACCTCGCGGTCACGACCGGCTCAGAAGTCGTTCGCGGACTTGACCGAACACGCACTGCCGACTCGCAACCGTCCTCGGCCGAGCAAATCATTCGCTCGGCTAACATCAAAATCGTGCAGCACAGCCGTCATTTCTACTTCGCGTACGGGTCGAACCTGTGCGTGCGGCAGATGGCGCAGCGTTGTCCTGACGCCGCCAATCCGCGGCGCGCCGTACTCGCCGACCACGACTGGCTGATCAATCAACGCGGGGTGGCCACCGTTGAGCCGTTACCCGGCACGCGGGTGCACGGAGTCGTATGGCAGCTGTCCGACCACGATCTGGCCACCCTGGACAGCGCCGAAGGCGTGCCGGCGCGCTACCGGCGCGACCAGTTGACCGTGCACACCGAAGACGGGCCGTCGGATGCGTGGGTATACATCGACCACCGGGTGAATCTGGGGCCGCCGCGACCCGGCTACCTGGAACGCATCATCGACGGGGCGCTACATCACGGGTTGCCCCAACACTGGATCGACTTCCTGCGCCGGTGGGATCCCGCCCGGTGGCCCCGCCCGCGGTTGCGGCCGACAACGCCTGCGCCGCAATCACTTTCCGAACTGCTCGCCGAGGATGGGGTGATTGAGGCCAGCCGGTTGCGGTCGCGCTTCGGTTTCCTGGCGATCCACGGCGGCGGGCTGGAACAGATGACCGACGTGATCGCCGAGCGCGCCGCCGACACGGCCGGTGCGTCGGTGTACCTGATCCGGCATCCCGATCGCTATCCACACCACCTGTCGTCGGCGCGCTTTGTCCGCGACGAGTCGGCGCGGCTGGCGGAGTTCCTCGACCACGTCGACGTCGCGGTGTCGTTGCACGGCTACGGCCGGATCGGCCGCGCCACACAGTTGCTGGCCGGCGGTGGCAATCGCGCGCTGGCCACCCACCTGGCCGACCACCTCGAGCTGCCCGGCTACCACGTCGTCACCGACCTCGACGAGATTCCCCCCGAGCTGCGCGGGCTGCATCCGCAGAATCCCGTCAACCAGACACGGTGTGGCGGAACACAATTGGAACTGCCGATCCGGGTCAGGGGCATCAGTCCCCGCAGTCCGCTGCCCGGCGACGACGGTTTGTCACCGGTGACCGCTGATCTGGTGCAGGGCCTGGCTGCCGCAGCCCGCTCGTGGAAATTACCGTCCAGATAACTACACAATCGGAGGTGGCCGATGGCCGAACGGGCCTTTCGCTTTTCATTGGGCATTCACTCAGCCAAGTCGCGAACGACATTGCAGGACAAGGCAAAGCGCTATGAGGACCTCGGTTTCGATGCCCTGCATCTGCCCGATCACATCGGCGCGCCGGCACCGTTTCCGGTACTGACGGCGATCGCATCCGCGACTTCCACGGTGCGGCTGGGCACCTACGTGCTCAACGCCGGATTCTACAAGCCCGCTCTGTTGGCCCGTGACGCGGCCGAGGTCGACCAGCTCAGCGACGGACGCCTCGACCTCGGTCTCGGCGCCGGGTACGTACGCGAGGAATTCGAGGCTGCCGAGCTCCCATATCCGACCGCCCGCCAGCGTGTCGACTATCTCGAGCACGTCACCACCTACATGAAGAAGCACCTGCCCAAAGTGCCGATCCTGATCGCCGGCAACGGAAATCGGTTGCTCACCATCGCCGCACAGCACGCTGACATCATTGGGTTGACCGGCGCCAGCTCCGGTGACGCCGCGGATCCGCTCGCCGACCGCGTCGAGTTCGTCCGGAACGCCGCCCGCGACCGGTTCGCCGACCTCGAGTTGAACCTCGCGATCACCGCCGTGCCGTCGGACAGTTCCGGTAAACCCGACCTGGCGCTCACGCGCAGATTCGTAGACCTGTCCGACGAAGAGCTACTGGCGCTGCCGTCGGTGCTGAGCGGGTCGCCCCGCGAGATCGCCGACACCCTGCGCGGCTACCGCGACAAATATGGGCTGACGTCCTTCACGTTCCAGGAAAATCACGTCGAAACCATCGCCAAGGTGATTCCCGAGTTGCGCTGACCGCAGAAATTACCCAGCACCTACCTAGCGGTTTTCCGTATGGTGGGTTGATGCGCTACAACCCGCCCCCGAACTGGCCGAAGCCGCCCAAAGGTTGGGCGCCGCACGCCGACTGGTCCCCGGATCCGGCCTGGCCGCCGCCACCGCCGGGCTGGCGGCTGTGGATCGAGGAAGATGCCGCGGACGCGAAGGCGGCGCTGGGACGGCTCAAGCAGGCCGGCGATGACGGCGAATATTTCGGGGACGAGAACGCATGGGCCGAGGACTCCGGGCCTGCGCCGGCTGACGACGAGCTGGATGCCGTGGCGTCGCCGCAACCGCCGCAGCCGACCGAGGTCGCGCCCGAAGACCTTGCGGTGCAACACCTTGGGCAGTACGCCACGGTCAAGTGGGATGACGAGCAGCAGTACGTCATCGGCACAATCCTCGCCGTCTCTGCGGATGCCGAGGCGGTGCGCCTCAGGCTTGACGGCATCGACGCGCCAATTGCGTTCCCGCGAGAGACGCCGGGCAGGCCACAGCTACTGGTCTGGATTTAAGACCCGGACACGCGTGACGCCGACGAGCGGCTAGGTTTAACGATGTCTTCAGCCCTCGTAGCTCAGGGGATAGAGCACGGCTCTCCTAAAGCCGGTGTCGCAGGTTCGAATCCTGCCGGGGGCACTCGGTGTTTGCGCAGTTCAGCGATGGTTTTCAGATGTCTGCCGACTAGTCTCGGCTGGTTCTGGTCGGTGCTGTGGTCGGTGATTGGTTGGCGTCAGATGACGCAGCCTGGCCCGCGATAGTCAATCGCGCGGCATCAACCGCCGATGAGCGCGGGAGCGTCTTTCATCAACAGCTTCTAGTGCAGCGGATCGGTCGGAGACTCCCAAAACTAGAAGTGGGCGTAGAACGCGCGGGCCTCATCGTGCGGCACTCGCACAAAAGCGGCCCGCCGCCTGCTTATAGTAGAAGAAGCTATAGTTAGGCATGTGCGGTCGGAGTGACGTATTGCGGACGGTGATGCACAAAACAGGCACCACCCAGTCCGAGTTGTCTCGGCTCAGCGGCGTGCACCAGCCGAGCATCAGCCAGTTCCTCTCCGACAAGGTTGAACTCAGCGATGAGCAGCTCGACCGACTGCTGTCCTGCATGGGGTACCGACTCGAAATCACCCGCCAACCAATCACTCCCAAGCTGACACGTTCGGAACGCCGCTCGTGGAAACTGCACCGCGAGCTTGCCAGACACCTGACGCGGTCGACCCTCACACAATGGCAACCCACCATCGAGCGCAACCTGCGGCGATTGCGGTCCGACGTCACCGGCCAGCCGCACATGAGAAACCTCGACCGCTGGGAGTCGCTAATGAAGCGCGGCGACGTACCAGGCCTTCATCGCGTCCTCACCGGCCTCGGCCGCGATTGCATCGAGATGCGCGAAGTCTCACCGATGGGTGGACTGCTCCCCGATGAGGAGCGCATCCGCGTTCTGCGCACGGTGCGCTGATGCGGCGCGACCAGCTTGAGCACGGTATCCGGACTGCCTGCCAAATCGCCGGCCTGACTGAAGTGATCATCGTCGGGTCCGAAGCGATCCTCGGCACCTACACCGAAGATCAGCTGCCTTTCTACGCCACCAGATCGGTGGAAATCGACGTTCTACCGATCGCCGACAACACCGGTGAAATCGCCCGTCTCGCAGACGAAATCGCGTCCGCTCTACCGGAGGCCTGGCGATGGGCAGCGTAGAGGTAGCGTCCGTCGGGCTGACCACCACATGCGAAACACACCGGTATCGCAGGGTTTTTACGGTGTAGGTGTCGTTATCGACGACCGATGCCGACCCCCGCGCTGGCTGACAATCAATTGTTTGCCCTCGGCGTCCATCAGCCGGTTTTTCGGATGATCGGGCAGCGGAATACGGACCACCACGCGGTGCCAACCGTTGAGGACCGCGACCGACCCAGATAGGGCAACGTAGGCGTGCTCGCCGTTGCGACTCACGGCGATGTCGTGGACGTGGCCTTTGACCGGATCGTTGAAATGGCGGTTTCCGTATCTGCTTTGGACGTGGTTGATCAGCGTTGCTCAGCTGACGGTACGGGCGCACAATCGAGGTGTCCGTCTGAAACCTGGAGAAGTGCGATGAGTGGTCAACAGTACGAGTTTTTCGGCGAGATGTTCCAGCGGTACTTCAGACCCGCGATCGATGCATATCCGCGTATGGGTGCAGCACTCGTCGGAAGGTTACTGCTGACTGACGACGTGCCCGACAAATTGGCACAGACCCGTTGCGCCGCAACGGCATGGGCCAAAGCCGAGACCCCAAACGCCAGGATCACCTCGGAACTCTTCGTGATCACCCAACACGGACTGATGTATGCCGCCGGGTTGAACGAGTCGCGCCGGGCGCTGTATTACCTGGCCACGCCGCCCGCGTTGTTCGATCCGTTCGTCGATCAGGTCGACACCGCCGAACTGCGTAAGGGCGCAGTAGTCGTGGTGGACAGCCGACTCGGCCGCGACCTCGCATCCGCACATCCGATGGACGCCGCGCTGCGCAGGATTCTCGATGAGCACCTGGCGCTGCGGGTGAATCTGCCCGTGTAGCAATTTCTTCGGCGAGATGCGTTGGTCGGACTCGATTTACTGGTGCTTTACCCGCATAGGTGTAGGCTCGAAGTACGGATCCACAGCAGACCAAGGTCGGACCGGAAGAGAAGATTCCTCCTCTCAGCTGTGGCGTTTAGCACGAGCACTAGGCACCCACGCGAAGCAAAGCCCATCAACTGGGCACAGCGCGGTGGGCTTGCGTGCAGGCCGGGAAACTGTGTCCTGACGCCGAGGCCACATTTCACCGCGCCATCATGCACGCTTGGTAACCGAGAGGTTTGTGCTTTGGACGGCGCTCCTTTTCGTCAGGAGCGCCGTCCGACTCGTGTATGCCGAAGTCCCGGAGCCCGTGCAGCTGCTCGGTGACGACACCACCAGCTTGACCATCCAGTTCGGCTGACGCCCTAGAAAACCAACGCGGGCGTACCGCTGCCTGCAATGTTCCGCCCCACGCGCGCAGTCACCATGGAATGATGCGCGTTATGTTCGACCGCTTGTTCCTCGCTGCCGCAGTCGCAATCACCGCGATCGGTGTGGCGTCACCCGCGCACGCGGACCCGCCGTGCCCTGCCGGCGACTGTCCTCACGGTCCCAGCAACAGCCCGTCGTACAAGGACGGCTACAAGACCGAGCACGACTACTTCTCGACCCCGCAGAATCACTCGTATCTCAAGAGCGAGATGAAAAACGGCTACACCGCCGCGAGTGCCTGCCAAGTGGAGATGAGCGGAGGGTCGCCACCGCCGAATCCCGCTGACTGGATCAGCGGCTGCGTCGACGCCTTACACGACCTGGGATTCAAGCCATAAAATCCGAAGTTCTGGTCACCGTCGCGGAGTTGGCCGACCTCATCGACACCGGCCAACCCGTGACAATCCTCGACGTGCGTTGGCGGCTCGACGAGCCCGACGGGCGTGCGTCGTACCTGCAAGGCCATATCCCGGGCGCGGTGTACGCGTCGCTCGAAGACGAACTCAGCGACCACAGCATCTCCGGGCGGGGGCGGCACCCACTGCCCTCCGGACGCAGCGTCGAGGCCTCGGCACGCCGGTGGGGTATCCGCCAAGGTGTGCCGACCGTGGTCTACGACGACTGGAATCGGGCCGGTTCGGCCCGGGCCTGGTGGGTACTGACGGCTGCTGGCCTCGCCGACGTGCGCATCCTGGACGGCGGCCTAGCCGCGTGGCGGTCTGCCGGGGGCAGCCTGGCCACCGACCCGGTTACGCCGCCACTGGGCGATGCGACCACGCTGCACGACGACCTCTACAACGGAGCGCTACCGACCCTGACCGCGCAGCACGTCAACGACTTCACGCTGCTCGACGCGCGCGCACCGGAACGCTTCCGTGGTGACGTCGAGCCGATAGATCCCGTTGCCGGACACATCCCCGGCGCGAAAAACCTGCCGAGCGGCACCGTGCTGGCCAGTGACGGCACATTTTTGGCGGACGACGCACTCGCCCGCCGGCTCGCCGAGCGTGACATCGACCACAACGCCCAACTCGGCGCGTACTGCGGCTCCGGCGTCACGGCCGCCATCACCGTGGCAGCACTCGCCGCGACGGGTCACCAGGCAGCGCTGTTTCCCGGCTCATGGTCGCAATGGAGTTCCGATCCCGCCAACCCCGTCGCCCGCGGAGACGATTAGTCCGATTCCACGGACAGAGGTTTGTCACGTGCCGCCGACGGCAATGCGCGTAGAGAGGGGGACGCGTTGGTCGACCGACGTGTTCGCTTAGGTCTCGTTAGTTCAGCCGAGAGCTGACGAGGCCGCCCTTTAATCAACGAACCATGGGTCACTCTTTTAGTTGTAGTAACGTGCGGCTATGGACACTGACGTCTGGATCCTCGGCGGCTATCAAAGCGACTTCGCCCGAAACCTCACCAAAGAAGGCCTCGACTTCGCGGACCTAACCCGTGAGATCGTCGACGCCACCCTGGCCGCGGCCAAGATCGACGCCGGCGACGTCGACGTGGTTCACGTCGCCAACGCATTCGGCGAGATGTTCGCCGAGCAGGGTCACCTCGGCGCCATGCCGGCAACCGTGTGCGACGGCCTGTGGGACACCCCGGCGTCGCGGCACGAGGCCGCCTGCGCGTCGGGCAGCGTGGCCGCGCTGGCAGCGATGGCCGACCTGCGGGCTTGCAACTACGACACCGCGTTGGTCCTCGGCGTCGAACTCGAGAAGACAGTCCACGGCGACACCGCGGCGCGTCATCTCGGCGCCGCGGCCTGGACCGGACACGAAGGAGCGGACGCGAAATATCTCTGGCCGTCGATGTTCGCCACCGTCGCCGACGAATACGACCACCGCTACGGATTGGACGAAACCCATCTGCGCGCGATCGCACAGATCAATTTCGGCAACGCACGCCGAAACCCCAACGCGCAGACCAGGGAATGGACCGTACCCGATCCGATCGCCGACGACGACGCGAGTAATCCACTCATCGAAGGCCGGCTGCGCCGATTCGACTGCAGCCAGATGACCGACGGCGGAGCGGGAGTCGTCCTGGTCACCGACAAATACCTGCGCGACCATCCAAACCTTCGGCCGGTCGCGCGAATCGCAGGCTGGGGGCATCGCACCGTCGGGCTGGGCCTGCAACAAAAGCTCGACCGCGCGGCCGACGACCCCTACGTCATGCCGCATGTGCGGGCGGCCGCGCTTGATGCGCTGAGACGCGCACAGGTCACCCTCGACGACATGCATGGGATCGAAGTGCACGACTGCTTTACTCCCAGTGAGTATTTGGCGATCGACCACATCGGGCTGACTTGGCCGGGCGAATCGTGGAAGGCCATCGAAAACGGCGAGATCGACATCGGCGGACGGCTGCCGATCAACCCCAGCGGCGGGCTGATCGGCGGTGGCCACCCAGTCGGCGCGTCGGGAATTCGGATGCTCGTCGACGCGGCAAAACAGGTCAGCGGAGCGGCCGGCGACTACCAAGTCGAGGGCGCGAAGACCTTTGGCACGCTGAACTTCGGCGGCAGCACCGCCACCACGGTCAGTTTCGTCGTCCGCGCAACCGAAGGATCGTGAGATGGACGTCGCAATCGTCGGCAAATTCCTGTCGACCCTGCCCGAAGACGACGACCACCCGTACCGAACCGGCCCGTGGCGGCCGCAGACCAACGAGTGGGACGCCGACGGCCTGATCGCCGTCGAGGGCGAGATCCCCCGCGATCTCGATGGTGTCTACCTGCGCAACACCGAGAACCCGCTGCACCCGTCGATCAAGACCTACCACCCGTTCGACGGCGACGGCATGCTGCACGTCGTCGGATTCCGCGATGGAAAAGCCTTCTACCGCAACCGCTTTGTTCGCACGGACGGCTTCCTTGCCGAGAATGAGGCCGGTGAGCCGCTGTGGCCGGGCCTGGCCGAGCCGGTACAGCTGGCCAAGCGCGACCAAGGCTGGGGTGCTCGCACCCGGATGAAGGACGCGTCGAGCACCGACGTCATCGTCCACCGCGGTGTCGCGCTGACCAGCTTCTACCAGTGCGGCGACCTTTACCGCGTCGACCCGTTCTCGGCCGACGCGCTGGGCAAGGAGACCTGGAACGGCCACTTCCCTTTTCAGTGGGGAGTATCCGCGCATCCGAAGGTCGACCCCAAATCCGGTGAGCTGCTGTTCTTCAACTACAGCAAGCAGGCGCCCTACATGCACTACGGCGTCGTCGACGAAAGCAATGATCTGGCGCACTACGTCGAGGTACCGCTGCCCGGCCCCAGGCTGCCGCACGACATGGCCTTCACCGAGAATTACGTCATCCTCAACGATTTCCCGCTGTTCTGGGATCCCGACCTGCTCGCGCACGACGTGCACCTGCCGCGGTTCTACCCCGACATGCCCTCACGCTTCGCGGTGCTGCCGCGTCGCGGCGGCACTGGCGACATCCGCTGGTTCGAGGCCGACGCGACCTTCGTGCTGCACTTCACCAACGCCTACGAAGACGGCGACGAGATTGTGCTCGATGGATTCTACGAAGGTGCGCCGCAGCCACTTGACACCGGTGGAACGAGGTGGGACAAGCTCTTTCGATTCCTGGCGCTGGATCGTCTGCAGGCCCGGCTGCACCGGTGGCGGTTCAACCTGGTCACCGGCGAAGTCAAAGAAGAGCAAATGTCGGAGTCCATCACCGAATTCGGGACGATCAACCCCGACTACGCCGGCGGCAACTACCGATACACCTATGCCGCCACTGGCAAGCCAGGCTGGTTCCTGTTCGACGGGCTGGTCAAGCACGACTTGCGCTCCGGAGGCGAACAGCACTATCAGTTCGCCGACGGAGTCTTCGGAAGTGAGGCCGCGATGGCCCCGCGACCGACTTCCGCCGGCGAAGACGACGGCTACCTGATCACGCTGACCACCGACATGGAGGCCGACGCGTCGTACTGCGTGATCTTCGACGCCGCCCGGTTCAGCGATGGTCCGGTGTGCAAAATTGCGCTGCCCGAACGTATTTCCAGTGGAACCCACGCCACCTGGGCACCGGGTGCGCAGTTACGCCGTTGGCATGACGTCGACTCCCCCGCCGGCGCGATCGGACTGTAAATGCCGCCGGCGACGCCGACGCTGCTGAGTCCCGGCGGCACCAACGCGGTCGGCCGAATCCTCGGTCTGCTTGGTGACGAGTGGACGCTGCTGATCATTCAGCAGGCATTGCTGGGCGCAACCCGATACGGCGAATTTATGGCGCGGCTGCCGATATCGAATTCGGTGCTGGCCAACCGGTTACGAGCGCTGACGGATAACGAGCTGCTGGTCCGCACGGAATATCAGGCCCGTCCGGTGCGCGCCGAGTATCTGATCACCCCACGCGGACGGGCCTTCTGGCCGGTGCTGTTGTCGATCTGGGAGTGGGAAAGACGGTGGGTGCCCGATCATGTCGGCCGGCTTCCGGAAATGCATCACACGCTGTGCGACAACGACTTCACGCCGACTTTGACCTGCCGAGCGTGCGGTGAGGCAGTGACCGAGAAGGAGGTGGCGGCGCGCTGGGGCCCGAGTGGTTCGTGGCCGCGTTCGGTACCCGAGGCGGTCACCCGTCGCCGGTCGGGAGCCGACGGTAAGCCCGGTCAGGCCGGTTTGTTCCCCGAGACGATGAGCGTGTTCGGAAACCGTTGGGCGGCTGCCCTGTTGGTGTGCGCCTTCCTCGGAACGACCCGCTTCAGCGATTTTCAGACCCAGCTCGCAGCGCCCCCGTCGCTGCTGACCGACCGGTTGCAGACGTTCTGCGCCAACGGTGTGCTGTGCGTATCGCGGCAAACCGGGCCGGTACGTGTGCGCTACCAGCTCACCGCGAAAGGGCGAGCGTTCTTCCCGGTGATCATCACGGCGTTGCAGTGCGGGCAACACTGGTTTCACGCACCGGAAGGCCCGGCGGTGGCGATCACCCATCTCGGCTGCGGCAGGCAGTTCGTCGGGGAACTGACCTGCGACCAATGCGCCCAGCCACTGAAGGGCGCACACGTTGGCGTCAACTAACGATGGCCGCGTAGCGCGGACGCCAACGCCCACACCGAGCACAGCATCGCAGCGGACGCCGCAACGCCGCCGACGTACAAGCCGTAGGCCGCCGATACCGGCGGCTTGACGTTCACCTGGTAGTACCGGAGCATCAGTGCGACGACGACCAGCGAGATCGCCAGCGCCGCAACCGATGCCGGCTTGACCGACAATCCTCTGCCGACCATTGAGCCCGCCACCAGCAGCGCCGAAGACAGCAACACGATCAGCTGGCCCGGCCCGAACCCGTGCGGCAGATGCAGGCTGCCGATGCTGCCGCCGATCGCGTTGGCCCAGCCGCCGCCGTTGGTACCCGTCGTCAGCCACGGCAGCCACGCACTCACCGACACCGTCGCGGCACACAGCGTTACCATCCAGCCGGGGCGTATGCGGGGCATACTGCGACAGTAGCGGCTAGCGGCCGCTGGGCGTTGTCATCCGGCCCCGCGATTACACCGGCCTCCGGTGGATCACGCTGTTCGTTGTGCCCGGCTATCAGCGACAAAACCCTGCGGGCCGGTCAGGCCGGCGCGAAAACCGTGACGAACTTCCGCAACGACTCGCGGATATCGCTTTTCAACGCGGCGGCGACGATCATGCCGATCGGCCCGAACAACGCCGGGCCACCCAGGTGGACGTCGAGGCTGACCACCGAGTTATCGCCCTTCGGCTTGACTTTGGCGAGCAGCTTCACTTTCACTCCGCCGACGCCATTGCCGTCGAGCGTCATGCCCTCCGGCGGCTTGTAGTTCACGATCGTCCAGGTGATGCGGTTGGGCATGCCCTTGACTTCGACGATCGAGTCGATCACCGTGCCCTTCTCCAACTGCTCAGGCAGCTTGCTGCGCCACACCCGGTGGATGGTCAGCCATTCCTTATAGCGGGAGAGGTTGGACGCGTCCGCCCAAGCCTGCTCAGGCGGCAGTGGAACGTCGATGGAAACAGAAAGCTTCGCCATGGGTTGCTTCTACTGATCGTCCTTCTCGCCGTCTTTCAAGGCGGAACCGACCGTGTCAGCGTTCTGCGCCAACAGATCCTTAACTTTGTCCAGAAATCCCATGTTTCGTCCTTTACCTCAGGAGTTATCGACTAGGCGTATCACGACGGTTCGGCGAATCGCCACCACGGATCCGACTCGGCAACAGCCGTCGGGTCGATACGTCCGCCCGGTTTCGGCACCGCCACTGCGACATTCGCGGCGCCCGCCGCCGCCAACAACCGCTCGATCGGCTCGGCCCACGGATGCGGTGCCAGCCGGAACGTGCACCAGTGGATCGGCACCAAGAGTCCACCGTTGACGTCGACGTGCGCCTGAACCGCGTCCTCGGGGTTCATGTGAATATCCGGCCAGACCGTGTTGTACGCGCCGACCGGCATCAGCGTCACGTCGAAAGGCCCATGCTCTTCACCGATTTCGGCGAAGCTCTTGGTATAGCCGGTATCGCCGCCGAAGTAGGCTCGATGCGCCGGACCGATAATCGCCCATGACGCCCACAGGGTTGTGTTGCGGTTGAGGAACCGGCCGGAGAAGTGCCGGGCCGGTGTGCAGACCAAGGAGAGCTCGTCGATCTTCGCGTGCTCATTCCAGTCGAGTTCGATGATGCGCTCGTCGGGAATGCCCCAATCACGAAGGTGCGCACCGACACCCAGCGGAACGACGAACGGGGCCCACTGGGTTCGGGCCAGCGCGATGATCGTGTCGATGTCGAGGTGGTCGTAATGGTCATGGCTGACGACGATCGCGTCCAGCGCCGGCAGCGCGTCCAACGGCACCGGCGGCGGATGCATGCGCCCCGGGCCGACGACGTCCGACGGCGAGCAGCGTTCACTCCAGACCGGGTCGGTGAGCACGCGGTAGCCGTCGATTTCCAGCAGGGCCGTCGAATGGCCGAACCAGCTGACCGCGATTCGGCCCGCGGGGGCCTCGAAGGCTCGGGGCTCGGGGGTGTCCAACGGGATCTCCGCCGGTGGCCGAGCTTCACCGCGGCCAGTTATGAGCTGCCACAGAATGTTTCGCTGCTGTTCGCGGTCGATGTTGAACGACGGCGGTTCCAGATTGACGAACACGCCGTCGTGGAAGTTCGGTGAGCGTTCGGCGACGGCGTGGATGTCTGCCGGTTGAGCTCCGAGCGCGGCCGGTGCGCCATGCAGCGCACGCAACACCCACCCGCCCGTAGCGAGCGAGACCGTGCCCGCAGCCAGTCGCAGCGCCCCGCGCAACATCCGATTACGCCCCCTGGAATTTCGGCGGTCGCTTCTCGACTCGTGCGACCTGCGCTTCGATGACGTCCTGACTACCCCACGCCTTGTCGAACAGTTCTTTCTGCGCCGGCGACGGCTCTTCGATGGAGCCGTCGTCGTTGAGCACCCGCTTCGCGTGCTGCAGCGCCAGCGGGGCCAGGCCGGCGATCTCGGCCGCCCAGGCCTGCGCGTCGGCCAGCGTCCCGATCCGGTTGGCCATCCCGGTCTGCAGCGCGGTCTCGGCGGTCAGCTTCTCCGCGGTCAGCAGCATGGCGCGGGCGCGGCCGTGTCCGACCAGCGACGAAAGCCGGTGGATGCTCCAGTTATCCAGAGCCAGGCCGTATTTCGATGTCGGGAATTGGAAGAACGCCTCCGGGGACACGACACGCAGGTCGCATTGCATCGCCAGCTGCAGGCCAGCGCCGATCGCGGGGCCGTTGATCGCGCCGACCACCGGAATCGGCGCCGCGTCCAACGCCTTGTGCAGTTCGACCAAGCGGTCGGGATAGTCGGCGGCGAAGGCGTCGCCGCTCAAGTCGGCGCCCGCACAGAACACGGTGCCCTGCCCGGTCAGCACGACGACACGGACGTCTTCGCCGGCGGCCTTCTCCACCGCCTCGCGCAACTCCTCGACCAGCTGGGAGTTGAGCGCATTCCGCCGTTCGGGACGCTGCAACTCAATGGTCAAGACGTCTTCGACGCGGGTGAGACCGATCATGGGCCCAGCCTATTAGGCTCAGCCGGGCGGTATCGAATCGGCGGTAGGCGGAACGTTCCATTCGGCCCGTGGACCTGACAGGATGCTTCCCCGTGACACGGCCTAACTTCCTGGTGATCGTGGCAGATGACCTCGGTTTCTCCGATATTGGCGCGTTCGGCAGCGAGATCGACACCCCCAATCTGGATCGGCTCGCGCACGCCGGGATCCGGCTGACCGATTTCCACTCGGCACCGGCCTGCTCACCGACCCGGTCGATGCTGCTGACTGGAACCGATCACCACATCGCCGGCATCGGCACCATGCTCGAGGTCACTCCCCCGGGCTTCCGGGGACCGCCTGGCTACGAGGGATACCTGAACGACCGGGTCGTCGCGTTGCCCGAGCTGCTGCGTGACGCCGGTTACCTGACGCTGATGGCGGGCAAGTGGCATCTCGGCATGACCATCGACAGGACACCGTGGGCCCGTGGATTCGACCGATCGTTTGCGCTATTGCCTGGCGGCGCGAGCCATTACAGCAACGTTCCGGGCGACTTCTTGCCCGCGCTGTCCCGGTACACCGAGGACGACCAGTTCGTGACGGTCGACGACGACTTCTATTCGTCGGACTTCTACGCCGACACACTCCTGCGGTATTTCCGTGAGCGCACCGACTCCGACCAGCCGTTCTTCGCGTACCTGCCGTTCCAGGCGCCGCACTGGCCGCTGCAGGCGCCGGCGGAGACCATCGCGAAATACCGCGGCCGTTACGACGACGGCCCGGACGCACTCCGCGAGGCACGATTGGCCGCACTCAAGCGACTCGGCCTGTGCCCACCCGACGTCGTCGCACACCCCGTCGTCGCCGACGGAGAGCCAGAGTGGTCCGAGATGAGCGCCGACGAGCGGGCCCTGTCGGCCCGCAGCATGGAGGTCTACGCCGCCATGGTCGACCGGATGGACCACAACATCGGCCGGGTGATCGACTACCTCACCGAGACCGGCGAGCTGGACAACACGGTCGTGATCTTCCTGTCCGACAACGGCGCCGAGGGCGCAATCGTCGAGGCGATGCCGATCCTCGGTGGCCTGATCGCCGCCGAGATCGAAAAGAACTGGGACAACAGTCTCGACAACGCCGGGGCCGGCAACTCGTTCATCTGGTACGGCCCGCGCTGGGCGCAGGCCGCCACGGCGCCGTCCCGGCTGCACAAGGCGTTCACCACCGAGGGCGGCATCCGAGTCGTCGGGTTCGTCACCTGGCCGGGCTTCGACCGGCAGCACGGGATCGGCACCGCGTTCAGCACGGTGATGGACATCGCGCCGACCGTCCTCGAACTCGCCGGCGTCACCCACCCGGGTACCGAATACCGCGGACGTGAAGTGGCGCCCATGCGCGGCCGGTCGCTGTTGCCGTATCTGTCGGGCGACACCGAGGCGGTGCACGATGACGTCACCGGAACCGGCTGGGAGTTGTTCGGCCGCCGCGCTATTCGGCAAGGCGACTGGAAAGCACTGCACCTGCCCGAGCCGTACGGGCCGGGCGCGTGGCAGCTCTACGACCTGTCCACCGATCCTGGCGAGATCGTCGACCTGGCCGCCTCGCATCCCGAGAAGCTGGCCGAGCTGCTGGTGCTGTGGGACCGCTACGTCGAGGACACCGGCGTCATCCTGGATCCCATCTCACTTTTCGATGTCGACCAGCAGGATTTCGCGCCAGGCTGATATGTAGCCTCGGCCGGGTGAGCCGGATCGGGACCGACCAACTGCGCGAAGCGGTGCTCGATGAGGGATTGTTCATCAGCTGGGACAGCGCGCCGCTGGCGATACCGACGAGCGAGTCGTACGACGGCGAGCTGGCCGAGGCACGAGCCGCCAGCAGCCACGACGAATCTGTGCTGACCGGCGAGGGCCGGGTATTCGGGCGCCGCGTGGCGGTCGTGGTCTGCGAGTTCGACTTCCTGGGCGGCTCGATCGGGGTCGCCGCAGCCGAGCGGATCACCACCGCGGTGGAACGCGCCACGGCCGAGCGGCTGCCGCTGCTGGCCTCACCATGCTCCGGTGGCACCCGGATGCAGGAGGGCACCGTTGCGTTCCTGCAGATGGTCAAGATCGCCGCGGCCGTCACCCTGCACAAGCAGGCGCAGGTGCCCTACCTGATCTACCTGCGCCACCCGACCACCGGCGGGGTGTTCGCGTCGTGGGGTTCGCTGGGTCACCTCACTTTCGCCCAGCCGGGCGCTCTGATCGGCTTTCTCGGGCCGCGGGTGTACGAACAGCTGTACGGCGAACCGTTCCCGCCTGGCGTCCAAACCGCCGAGAACCTGCAACGACATGGGGTGATCGACGCCGTCGTACCGCTCGGTGAGCTGCGCGGCATCCTCGACCGGGCGCTCACGGTCGTCGAGGATGCCGCGGGACCGCCTCCGCCGCGGCCACGGCCCGAGCCACCACCCGATATCCCGGCATGGGACTCGGTGCTGGCGTCGAGGCGACCGGACCGGCCCGGCGTCCAGCATCTGCTGCGGCATGGCTGTACCGATCAGGTGCTGTTGTCGGGCACCGGCGGGGGAGGCGAAGCCGCCACCATGCTGCTGGCACTGGCCCGGTTCGACGGTCAGCCCGCGGTGCTGCTCGGCCAGCAGCGCGTCGTCGGCGGCCTCGTCGGACCGGCCGCGCTGCGCGAAGCCCGCCGCGGCATGACGCTGGCCGCCGGTCTGCAGCTGCCGCTGGTGCTGGTCATCGACACCGCCGGGCCCGCACTGTCGGCCGAGGCCGAACAGGGCGGCCTGGCCGGCGAGATCGCGCACTGCCTGGCTGAGCTGGTCACCCTGGATACCCCGACGGTGTCGGTGCTGCTCGGTCAGGGCAGCGGCGGACCCGCGCTGGCGATGGTGCCGGCCGATCGGGTGCTGGCCGCGCTGCACGGCTGGCTCGCACCGCTGCCGCCGGAGGGCGCCAGCGCGATCGTCTTCCGCGACACCGCGCACGCCGCCGAACTGTCCGCCGCACAAGGCATTCGATCGGCTGACTTGTTGGCGTCCGGCATCGTCGACACCATCGTGCCGGAGCACCCGGACGCCGCCGACGAACCGGTCGAGTTCTCCACCCGGCTGTCCGCGGCGATCGCCGTCGAGCTGGACGCGCTGCGCGGCATGGCCGATTCCGACCGGATGGCGACCCGGTTGCGCCGCTACCGCAACATCGGGCTGCGCTGAACACCCGCCGCGCCGATGGGCCCGGACGGGTGTTCCCACAGCTAAGGGGGATGATCAGGCATCATGGGCAGCATGGACACTGGCGCGACATCACCGCGGGTTTTAGTTGTCGACGACGACTCCGACGTGCTTGCCTCGCTGGAGCGCGGACTGCGGTTGTCCGGCTTCGAAGTGGCGACCGCGGTCGACGGCGCCGAAGCGCTGCGCAGCGCCACCGAAACCAGGCCGGACGCGATCGTCCTCGACATCAACATGCCGGTGCTCGACGGCGTGAGCGTGGTGACCGCGCTGCGCGCGATGGACAACGACGTACCGGTCTGTGTGCTGAGCGCGCGTAGCTCGGTCGACGACCGGGTGGCCGGCCTGGAGGCCGGCGCCGACGACTACCTGGTGAAGCCGTTCGTGCTGGCCGAGCTGGTGGCGCGGGTCCGGGCGCTGCTGCGCCGCCGCGGAGCCACCGCGACGTCGTCCTCGGAAACCATTACGGTCGGCCCACTGGAGGTCGACATCCCCGGCCGGCGGGCCCGGGTCAACGGCGTCGACGTCGACCTGACCAAGCGTGAATTCGATCTGCTGGCTGTGCTCGCGGAACACAAGACCGCGGTGCTGTCGCGCGCCCAGCTGCTGGAATTGGTGTGGGGTTACGATTTCGCCGCCGACACCAACGTCGTCGACGTATTCATCGGATACCTGCGCCGCAAGCTGGAAGCCGGTGGCGGCCCCCGGCTGCTGCACACCGTCCGCGGCGTGGGGTTCGTTCTGCGCATGCAGTGACGGGATCGAACGTGAATTTTTTGTCGAGAATCTTGACCCGCACCCCCTCGCTGCGCGCCCGGGTGGTGGTGGCCACCATCATCGGTGCGGCCATCCCGGTGCTGATCACCTGTGCTGTCGTCTGGTTCGGCATCACCAACGACCGCAAGGAACGACTGGACCGCCGTCTCGACGAGGCCGCCGGCTTCGCGATCCCGTTCCTGCCCCGCGGGCTTGGCGAAATTCCGAAGTCGCCCAGCGACCAGAACGCGGTCATCACGGTGCGCCACGTCAACGGCGAGGTCACCTCCAACACGACGGTCACGCTGCCCGAGCTGCCCCCCGGTTACGCCGACACCTACATCAACGGGGTGCGTTACCGGGTGCGCTCGGTGACCATCCCCGCGCCCCACCCGATGTTGGTGGAAGTCGGCGCCACCTATGACGCCACCGTCGCCGACACCAACAACCTGCATCGCCGGGTGATCTTGATTGCCGCGTTCTCGATCGCCGCAGCGGCCGTATTCGCTTGGCTGCTGGCCACGTTCGCGGTACGCCCGTTCAAACGGTTGGCGCAACAGACCCGGTCCATCAACGCCGGCGACGAGAATCCGCAGGTCCGGGTGCGCGGCGCCAGCGAGGCCGTGGAAATCGCCGAGGCGCTGCGAGGCATGCTGCAAAGGATCTGGGACGAGCAGAACCGCACGATCGAGGCGCTGGCCTCGGCCCGTGACTTCGCCGCCGTGTCCTCGCACGAGTTGCGCACACCGCTGACCGCGATGCGCACCAACCTCGAGGTGCTGGCCACCCTCGACCTTCCCGACGAGCAGCGCAAAGAAGTGATCAGCGACGTGATCCGCACCCAATCACGAATCGAGGCAACGCTTTCCGCGCTGGAGCGGCTGGCCCAAGGCGAGCTGTCGACGTTCGAGGATCATGTGCCGGTCGACATCACCGAACTGCTCGACCGCGCGGCGCACGACGCGATGCGGATCTACCCCGATCTCGACGTGTCGCTGGCACCATCGCCGACGTGCATCATCGTCGGGCTGCCCGCCGGGCTTCGACTCGCGGTCGACAACGCGATCGCCAACGCAGTCAAACACGGCGGCGCCACCAGCGTGCAGCTGTCCGCGGTCAGCTCGCGGGCCGGCGTGGAGATCGCCATCGACGACAACGGCAGCGGGCTGCCCGAAGCCGAACGGCAGGTGGTGTTCGAGCGGTTCTCCCGCGGCTCGACCGCGTCGCACTCAGGCTCTGGACTCGGCCTGGCCTTGGTGGCCCAGCAGGCGCACCTGCATGGCGGCACCGCGGCGCTGCAAGACAGCCCGCTGGGCGGCGTACGTCTGCTACTGCAGCTGCCGCCGCCGAGCTGACGTCGCCTCTAAGAGCCGAGTGTGAAGATCACGACGGCTCCCCGGCGTGCCGCGTCGGAAAGTTCACAGTCGCGGTGATTCAGCTGCGCTCTCAGCGAGTGCCCAGCAGATCGATGACGAAGATCAGCGTCTTCCCCGATAGCTGATGCCCCGAGCCGGCCGGCCCGTACGCCTGCTCCGGCGGGATGATCAGCTGACGCCGGCCGCCGACCTTCATGCCCGGGATGCCGTCCTGCCACCCCTGGATCAGCCCCTGCAACGGGAACGAGATCGACTGGCCGCGGCCCCACGAGCTGTCGAACTCTTCGCCCGAGTCGTAGTCGACGCCGACGTAGTGCACCTCCACAGTGCCGCCCGGCACGGCTTCGGGTCCGTCGCCGACCACCAGGTCCTGGCTGACGAGTTGGGTCGGTGCTGGGCCGCTGGGAAATTCGATCTCAGGTTTGCTAGACACGGAAAAGACCCTAGTCGGGCACACTTGACTCGTGAAAGAGGACCGAGCATGACCGACAACGACGCCCTGTCGCGGATCAACGAACTCGTCGCCGAGGAGAAGGCGCTTCGAGAGCAGTTGCAGCACGGCGAGATCAGCGAGTCCGAGGAGAACACGCGGCTGCGCCAACTCGAGATCGAACTCGACCAGTGCTGGGACTTGCTCAGGCAGCGCCGCGCCCTGCGCGAGACCGGCGGCGATCCCCGCGACGCCGCGGTGCGCCCCGCCGGCGAGGTCGAGGGCTACCTGGGCTGAGCAGATGACTGCGCGTGAGGTCGACGCGGTCATCGTGGGCGGCGGACATAACAGTCTGGTCGCCGCCGCATACCTGGGCCGGGCCGGCCTGCGGGTGCGGTTGCTGGAACGGCTGCCGCACGTCGGCGGTGCCGCGGTCTCGTCACGCGTCTTCGGCGGTGTCGACGCGCGGCTGTCGCGGTACGCGTACCTGGTCAGCCTGCTGCCGAAGCGCATCCTCGACGACCTCGGTGCAACGGTCCGGTTGGCCCCGCGGCCCTATTCGTCCTATACCCCCGACCCGGCCACCGCTGGTCGCACCGGCCTGCTGGTCGGCCCGCGGTCCACGTTCGACGCCATCGGCGCCGACGACGACGAGCGGGCCTTCGCCGACTTCTACCGGCGCTGCCGGCTGGTGACTGAGCGGCTGTGGCCCACGCTGTTGGAGCCGCTGCGCACCCGCGAGCAGGCCCGGGCGGCGGTCGTCGACGACGATCCTCAGGCCGCCGCGGCGTGGCGGGCCATGGTAGAGCAACCGATCGGCGCTGCGATCGCCGACGCGATTTGCCATGACCTGGTGCGCGGCGTCGTCGCGACCGACGCGCTGATCGGCACCTTCGCCCGGCTCGACGACGCGTCGCTGCTGCAGAACGTCTGCTTCCTGTACCACCTGATCGGCGGCGGCGTCGGCGACTGGCACGTCCCGGTCGGCGGCATGGGTGCGGTGAGCGCCGCGCTGGCCGCCGCCGCGTCCGCTCACGGGGCCGAAACC
>NZ_DASXHW010000479.1:0-18969 GCF_036488105.1 Mycobacterium sp.
CCGCGGCCGATTTACGCACCGCGGCCGAAAAAACGCCGCTGGCTTCACTTTCCGTACCGCCCTGGGCCGTCGCCTCGGCCACGGCGATGGGTGATGATCACCGTCGGATCGAAGGCCTGATCGGGCCGGGCACCTGGAACGTCAACCCGTCGGCGTCCCCACAGGAAATCCTCGAGTCACTGATCAGCGCCAGCGCCGAGCACTACGCGAGGTCGGGTCTGCTGGACACCGCCACCGCGATGAACATCTCGCCGTACAACGTCCTGGTGGTCGCCTCGCTGGTTCAGCGGGAGGCCAAACCGCAGGACTTCGCCAAGGTGGCACGGGTCATCTACAACCGACTGGCCGAGCACCGCAAGCTGGAGTTCGACTCGACGGTGAACTATCCGCTGGACCGCCGCGAGGTCGCGACCACCGACGGCGACCGCGGCAATTTCACGCCGTGGAACACCTACGCCAACGACGGCCTGCCCGCGACGCCGATCTGTTCGCCCGGCACCGACGCCCTCCAAGCGGCCGAACATCCCGAAGACGGCGACTGGCTGTACTTCGTGACCATCGACCCGCAGGGCACAACGTTGTTCACCCGCGACTATCAACAGCATCTGGCGAACATCGAGTCCGCCAAACGTAACGGTGTCCTCGACAGCGCCCGCTAAAAGGGCGGCGGTGCTCGGTTCGCCGATCGCGCATTCGCGCTCTCCGCAACTGCACTTGGCCGCCTACCGGGCGCTCGGCCTGGATGGGTGGACCTATCAGCGGATCGAGTGCGGTGCCGACGAATTGGCAGGCGTCGTAAGCGGATTCGGCCCGGAATGGGTAGGCGTGTCGGTGACCATGCCCGGCAAATTCGCGGCGCTGCGATTCGCCGATGAGCGCACCGACCGCGCCGAGCTGGTCGGTTCGGCCAACACGCTGCTGCGGACGTCGAGTGGGTGGCGGGCCGATAACACCGACATCGACGGCGTGGCAGGGGCATTGGGCTCAGAAGGCTTCGCGCCGGGTGCCGCGGTGGTCGCGGGTTCCGGCGGCACGGCGCCGGCGGCGATCGTGGCACTGGCCGAATTGGGCATCACCGACATCGCCGTCGTCGCACGCAACCCGGACAAGGCCGCCGGGCTGGTCGAGCTGGCTGACCGGGTCGGTGCAGTGGCCCGGTTCTGCGACCTGAACGACGGCGCGATCAGCGATGCGGTCGCTGCCGCCGGAGTTTTGGTCAACACCTTGCCCGCCGAGGTCGCGGCGCGTTACGCGGCGTCCTTCGCCGATGTGCCGGTGCTGCTGGACGCGATCTACGACCCGTGGCCGACGCCGCTGGCGTCTGCGGTGGCCGCCGCGGGCGGCCGGGTGATCAGCGGTCTGCAGATGCTGTTGCACCAGGCCTTCGCGCAAGTCGAACAATTCACAGGTCAACCCGCGCCGCGAGCGGCGATGGCGGCGGCCTTGGATTAGCCTGCGGTGCATGCTGACCGCGGCCGTGCTGCTGTGGATGGCGGCGCTGACCGGCTACGACGTCCGGCAACGCCGACTGCCCAACCGGCTCACCCTCGCGGGATTCGCGGCGATGATGCTCGTCGCCGCCGGCTTAGGCCACGGCCCGGCAGCGGCGCTGGGAGCCGCGGCGTTGACCACGGTCTATCTGCTGGTGCATCTGCTGGCGCCGACGGCGATGGGCGCCGGGGACGTGAAGCTGGCTCTCGGTTTGGGTGCGCTGACCGGATGCTTCGGCGCCGACGTGTGGTTGCTGGCCGCGATTGCGGCGCCCCTGTTGACCGCTGTGGTGGGCATCGTGGCGCGGCTCGGCTGGTCGGCGACGACGGTGCCGCACGGCCCGTCGATGTGTCTGGCCAGCGCTGCCGCGTTAGGGCTGGCCCAGCTGTAGTTGTCGCACCCCACGGCAATGAGCCCGGCTATGGGCCGCGCCAGGGACTTTGGTGGGGATAGTCGTCGTCGGACAGGGGCACTGTCTGCTGCTGTTCGATCCAATCGGCGAGATCGGCATCGGTAAAGCTGATTTCGGGTCCCGGGTAGCCGATTGCAGCGATATCGAAGACAGAGTCGATCATGGCTGGCTTCCTTCCCGTCAGGTTGTGCGGCGAAAAGTGTTAGTGATTCACGAGATTCACGAGGTTCACTGGTGCTCCGTCACTGGAGGTGGTGGCCAAGCTGCCCGCCCCCCGGGGAATCGCCTGGATGGGCATCGGCGTGTCCTCACACGACGAGGTGAGGCGCGCCCGTTGTGTGGCCGGGGGTGTGCGGGCGGCTCGGCTATATCTGCGGGGATGCCATCACCTGCCTTTCACGTCGACTCGATGATTTTGCTCGCGGGCTGTTCTCGGTTCGGGGGGCCGCGTTGAACGGCGCGGACGGGCTGCACTGGTCCGCTCCGCGGGCGGACCAATGCACCGCACGACCTGCCAGCCAACCGGGGCTCGATGACGGCGCAGCCGATGGCTGGTGGCGCCGGCGGCTGACGGGCAGGGGTGAGCGCTGCGCACAAGATTGCGTCGACCTCGGCGATCAGCGCTGCGACATCGGGATCCAGGTACAGAATTTCTGATTCCGGACTATCGATGGTGTCGCTGGTCGCCGGCGCCGCCGTGACTATGTGCCTCATCGTGGCTCACCCATCCCGCGCTCACCGGCCGATCAAGCGTTGATCACCTTGTGTCCGTTGCCGGGGCCCACCGCGATCTTGCGGGGCTTAGCCTTCTCGGCCACCGGGATCCGCAATCGCAATACCCCTCCGTCGTAGGAGGCCGCGATCTTCTCGGTGTCGAGGTTGTCACCCAGCACCAGCTGCCGGCTGAATACCCCGCGGGGGCGTTCGCTGGCCAGCATCTCCCGGCCGGGATCAACAGCGGGACGCTGAGCGCGCACGGTCACGACGTTGCGCTCGATGTCCAGGTCCAGCGAATCCTCGTTGACCCCGGGCAGATCGAATTCGACGACGAATTCCTCACCCTCGCGCCAGGCGTCCATCGGCATCGCGGCCGGACGGGCCGCGGTCCCCAACACCTGCTGGGTGAAGCGATCAAGGTCCCGGAACGGATCTGTTCGCATCAGCATGGTCGCCACCTCCAACTCTCTAATCTGGTGTCAGACGTCAGTTAATGTGTGCCATTTGGCATAGATTTGATATAGCACGTGTATGCTTCTTAGGCAAGAACCAGATAAGATTTTCTGACGCCATGCGAGGGGCATGAGTAACTACCAGCAGCGCGGCCCCGGACCCGCACCCGACCAGGGCGTGTACGGCATCTCCGTGGTCGCCGAACTGTGCGGCGCACCCGTCCAATCGATACGGCTCTGGGAACGCCATGGTCTGCTCACCCCAGCACGAACCCAGGGTGGCACCCGCCGTTACAGCGCAGAGGACCTCACCCTGATCGGCCGCATTGCCGACTTGGCGGCCGCCGGCGTCAACATCGCCGGCATCACCCGCATCCTCGATCTCGAAGATGCCAACAGCGCCCTGCGCACCGCCGGATCGTCGCGCCAATAGTCGGTGCAACCGCATCAGGTGAGCGCGATGCGATCCGCGGAAGTGGCAGCGTCTGGCAGCGCCGACGGTCGATCTGGCAGCGGCTTACGCCGCACCATCGCCTTATGACGAATGCAGCGATTTCGCGTAGCCCCGACCGAATCAACGACACACGCTGGCGCTCCGTCGGCACCGATCTCGCGTTCTGGACCGTGGTAGGTGCGGTTGTCGCCGCGCTGAGCGGTCCGCTCGGCGAGATGTGGGGCGTGCCGCGGGGCGACCTGGTCGCCGGTGGGTTGGCGTTCCTTGCCGGCGGCGCCTTGTTGCTGCTCGGGCTGAACCGGATCCGTCCCATCTCCCGCGGCGTTGCGCTGGGTTGCGGGGTTTCCAACCTGTTGCTGGCGCCGACGCTGTGGGTGGCGGCGGCCCTTGGCTGGCTTCCGTTGAGCTCCGCGGGTAACTGGGCGCTGGCCGGCGCGGGCGACGTGGCCCTGGTGCTGGGCGTCTGGCAGCTCGCCACGGCGCGACGTGCGCGCTAGCGCGCACTCTGCCGCTTTTTAATTGTCGAGGCCTGTCGTGGGAAGATGGGACTCGTGTTGCGATGGACTACTGCTGGTGAATCGCACGGTCGAGCATTGGTGGCCGTGGTCGAAGGGATGGTCGCCGGACTGACCGTCACCTCCGACGACATCGCCGACCAGCTGGCCCGCCGTCGCCTCGGCTACGGCCGGGGCGCCCGGATGAAGTTCGAGCGCGACCAGGTGACCGTGCTGGCCGGGGTGCGTCACGGCGTCACCCTCGGCGGGCCGATCGCCATCGAGATCGGCAACACCGAATGGCCGAAGTGGGAAACCGTGATGGCACCCGACCCGGTCGACGCCGCGGAGCTGGAGGTGGCGCGCAACGCGCCACTGACCCGGCCGCGACCCGGTCACGCCGACTATGCGGGCATGCTCAAATACGAGTTCGACGACGCGCGCCCGGTGCTCGAGCGGGCCAGTGCCCGCGAGACCGCTGCCCGCGTCGCGGCCGGAACCATCGCCCGGCAGTTCCTGCGGCAAGCCCTCGGCGTCGAGGTGCTGTCGCACGTCATCTCGATCGGCGACTCAGCGCCTTACGAAGGCCCGCCGCCGCAGGCCGGTGACCTCGCGGCGATCGACGCCAGCGGGGTGCGGGCATTCGACAAGGCGGCCGAAGAGTCGATGATCGCCGAGATCGAAGCCGCCAAGAAGGACGGCGACACCCTGGGCGGTGTCGTGGAAGCCGTCGCGGTCGGATTACCGGTCGGGCTGGGCTCGTTCACCAGTGGCGACAACCGACTCGACAGCCAACTCGCCGCCGCCGTGATGGGCATCCAGGCGATCAAGGGCGTGGAAATAGGGGACGGGTTCGCCACCGCGCGCCGGCGTGGCAGCCGGGCGCACGACGAGATGTACCCGGGGCCCGACGGCATCGTGCGCTCGACCAACCGGGCCGGCGGGCTGGAAGGCGGAATGACCAACGGTGAACCGTTGCGGGTGCGCGCCGCGATGAAGCCGATTTCCACCGTGCCGCGCGCGCTGGCCACCGTGGACATGACGACCGGCGATGAGGCCGTCGCGATCAACCAGCGCTCGGATGTCTGCGCGGTGCCCGCGGCCGGCGTGGTGGTCGAGACGATGGTGGCGCTGGTGCTGGCTCGCGCCGCACTGGAGAAGTTCGGTGGCGATTCGCTGACCGAGACCCGCCG
The DNA here is from genome assembly GCF_036488105.1 of Mycobacterium sp. Lineage (GTDB taxonomy): Bacteria > Actinomycetota > Actinomycetes > Mycobacteriales > Mycobacteriaceae > Mycobacterium. The sequence goes on from NZ_DASXHW010000479.1 coordinate 5,214, forward strand.
CAACATCGACGCCTACCTGCGGTCGGTGGCCGAGCGTGAACCGGTCAGCGAAGTTCGGGCGTCCGGGTAACGCTGATGGCGCCGAAAGCAGTGTTGGTCGGACTGCCGGGATCCGGTAAGTCCACCATCGGGCGACGGCTGGCCAAGGCCCTCAACGTCGGCATGCTCGACACCGACGCGGCGATCGAGGAGCGGACCGGACGCCGCATCGCCGACATCTTCGCCACCGACGGGGAACAAGAATTCCGTCGCATCGAAGAAGAGGTAATTCGGGCGGCACTGGCCGAGCACGATGGCGTCCTGTCGCTTGGCGGCGGTGCGGTGACCACTCCGGGGGTGCGTGCCGCGTTGGCCGGCCATACCGTCATCTACTTGGAAATCACTGCGGCCGAAGGGGTTCGGCGCACCGGCGGCAACACGGTGCGGCCGCTGCTGGCCGGGCCGGACCGGGCTGAGAAGTTTCGCGCGCTGATGACCCAGCGTGTTCCGCTCTACCGGAAGGTCGCCACGATTCGGGTGAACACGAGCCGTCGCAACCCTGGAGCCGTTGTCCGGCACATCGTGTGCCGCCTGAACGAGCCGAAACCGGGCAACCTCGCGCGCAACCGCCGCCGCCCGCCGTGGCGCCGCACGCCGTCCCCGGAAGTGCCCAGCGCGCCCGAGCCCCGAACCGGGCCGCCGCCCACCCCCGCCACGCCGGCCGCGCTGGCCGCGGCCCGTCGCGCCGAGGCGGACAAATGACGGACCTCCCCGAACCGGTCACGGTGCAGGTGGCCGTCGATCCGCCCTACCCGGTGCTGATCGGCACCGGGCTGCTGGGCGAGCTGGGCGAGCTGCTCGCCGGCCGGCACCGGGTCGCCATCCTGCATCAACCGGTGCTGACCGAGACGGCCGAGGTGATTCGACACCACCTGGCGGACAACGGCATTGACGCACATCGTATCGAGATTCCGGATGCCGAAGCCGGCAAGGACCTACCGGTGGTGGGTTTCATCTGGGAAGTGCTGGGCCGCATCGGCATTGGCCGCAAGGACGCCTTGGTGAGTCTGGGCGGCGGGGCCGCCACCGACGTCGCGGGCTTCGCCGCGGCGACCTGGCTGCGAGGCGTCTCGATCGTGCACATGCCCACCACGCTGCTGGCGATGGTCGACGCGGCGGTCGGCGGCAAGACCGGGATCAACACCGACGCCGGTAAAAACCTGGTGGGCGCGTTTCATCAGCCCGCCGCCGTACTGGTCGACCTGGCGACCTTGCAGACGTTGCCGCACAACGAAATCGCGGCCGGCATGGCCGAAGTCGTCAAGGCCGGCTTCATCGCCGACCCGGTGATCCTCGACCTGATCGAGGCCGACCCGCACGCGGCGCTGGACCCGTCGGGGGAGGTGCTGCCGGAGCTGGTCCGACGCGCGATCGTGGTCAAGGCCGAAGTGGTCGCCGCGGACGAGAAAGAGTCCGAGCTGCGCGAAATCCTCAACTATGGGCACACATTAGGCCACGCGATCGAACGGCGGGAGCGCTATCAATGGCGACACGGCGCCGCGGTGTCGGTGGGGTTGGTGTTCGCTGCCGAATTGGGCCGGCTGGCAGGGCGTCTCGATGACGCCACCGCGGAGCGCCACCGCAGCATCCTGACCTCGCTGGGGTTGCCGACGAGCTACGACGCCGACGCGTTGCCGCAACTCTTGGAGTCCATGGCCGGCGACAAGAAATCGCGTTCAGGGGTCCTGCGGTTCGTGGTGCTCGACGGCCTGGCCAAGCCCGGTCGGCTGGAAGGTCCGGACCCGGCCCTGCTGGCGGCCGCCTACGCGGAGGTGGGCACTCGATGAGCGTCAACGTCATCAACGGACCCAACCTCGGCCGGCTCGGCCGTCGCGAGCCCGAAGTCTACGGCGACACCACCCATGACGATCTGGTCGCGCTGGTCGAACGTGAGGCCACCGAACTCGGCGTGAAAGTCGTTGTGCGACAAAGCGACAGCGAAGCTCAGCTGCTGGACTGGATCCACCAGGCCGCCGACGCGAAAGAACCGGTGATCCTCAACGCCGGCGGGCTGACCCACACGTCGATCGCCCTGCGGGACGCCTGTGCCGAGCTGAGTGCCCCCTTGGTCGAGGTGCATATCTCCAATGTGTATGCGCGCGAAGAGTTTCGGCATAACTCGTACCTGAGCCCGGTGGCGACCGGGGTCATCGTGGGATGCGGCGTCCAGGGGTATCTACTGGCCCTGCGGTACCTGGCCAGCCTCGGCCGCTAGTGGTCGTCTGACTTCGGCTTTTCGATGTGCTCGGTGGCCGGCTCGGAATGCTCGTGGGCCGGCAGCGCCTCGGTCTTCTCGGCACTGGGCGTCGGCCAGGGAATCTTCTTGGTCTGTTCCTCGCTGGCGCCTGGGCCGGCGGCTTCCGTCGTCTCGTCGGCTTCCTGGCTGTAGGCCGTCGGCGCCTCGTACTCGCGTTCGGCGGTCGCGACGGACGTCGACTGTTCCTGCGGCCAGGCGACACCCTCACCGGCGGCCTGCTCCGACCGGACCGCGGCGAACACGTCGGTGTCGGCCCGATCGTCTTCGCCGCGGGTGCCGCTCTGCGGCTTGTAGGCGCCGGTACGGTCAACGCGCCAGCGGCCGATGGCAACCCCGCTGAGCGCGCCAAGGAACACCACCAAGGCGGTGAAGGCCGCGAACGTGGTCAGCTCGTTGATCAGACCGCCGACGTACAGCGCCTTGTAGAACACCGCGACCAGCCAGGTCACCGCACCGCTGACCAGCCCGGCAACCAGGCCGGCCAGCAGCCACGTCATCGCCAGATCGCCGCGACGGTCCGGGTCGGGGTTGGAGGCGGCGTCCTCGCGGCCGTCGATCAGCCCCCAGGCGACCACGCCGGCGATGAACAGAAGAAGCAGCGCGATGCTGATCAATGCGGCGTGCGTTTGCCACACGCTGATCAGCGTCCCCTGAAACAGCCGAACGACGACCATCGCGGCGCCGAACACCAGGCCACGCAGCATCCAGTTAGTCATGGGGCCACAGCGTAGCGAGTAGCGTCACACGGCGTGACACATTCCCAGCGGCGAGCCGCACTCGGAGCTCGACTTCGGGCGGCCGAACTGGATGCGATGCTGGTCACAGACCTGGTCAACGTTCGCTATCTGTCCGGCTTCACCGGGTCCAATGCGGCTCTGCTGGTGTTCGCGGACGGTGATGACGCCGTTTTGGCCACCGACGGTCGCTACCGCACCCAGGCCGCCCAACAGGCGCCCGATCTTGAAGTGGCCATCGAGCGGGCCTGCGGGCGCTACCTGGCCGGGCGGGCCGCGGCCACCGGGGCGCAGCGGGTGGGCTTCGAGAGCCACGTGGTCACGGTGGACGTCTACGATGCACTCGCCGCTGCGGCGGCCGAGGGCGGCGGCGCCGAGTTGGTCCGCGCCGCACAGACCGTGGAGGCGCTGCGCGAGATCAAAGACGCCGGGGAGGTGGCGCTGCTGCGGCTGGCCTGCGAAGCCGCCGACGCCGCGCTGACCGACCTGATCGCCCGCGGCGGCCTGCGGCCGGGCCGCACCGAGCGCGAGGTGGGCCGCGAGCTGGAGGCGCTGATGCTGGACCACGGCGCCGACGGCATCTCCTTCGAGACGATCGTGGCCAGCGGGGCGAATTCGGCGATTCCGCACCACCGGCCCACCGAGGCGGTGCTGGCCGACGGGGACTTTGTCAAGATCGACTTCGGCGCCCTGGTCGGCGGTTATCACTCCGACATGACCCGCACCTTCGTGCTGGGCAAGGCTGCCGACTGGCAGCTGGAGATATACCAGCTGGTCAGTGATGCGCAGCGAGCCGGCCGGGTCGCGCTGGAAGCCGGTGCCGGCCTGGCCGACGTGGACGCCGCGGCGCGCGAGGTGATCGTCGCCGCGGGGCACGGCGCGCACTTCGGTCATGGTCTCGGCCACGGGGTGGGGCTGCAGATCCATGAAGCGCCGGGGATCAACGCTACCGCCGCCGGTACATTACGTGCGGGCTCTGTGGTCACCGTGGAGCCCGGCGTCTATTTGCCAGACCGTGGCGGCGTCCGCATCGAGGACACGCTGGTTGTGGCTGACGAAACCTCCGGACACGCACCGGAATTGCTCACCCGGTTCCCCAAGGAACTGGCGATTCTAGCCTAGCTATCTACCTGCTCTGACCAGGTAATACATGGGTCGGAATCTCTGGCGGCGTGCGCTCGTCACCGCTCGCCTCGCCGTCCTCGCCCGCAGCCATCAGGGCCGCAGCCGTCACGTCCCGACCAGAACGTCTGCGATGAGTAGCCAGCCTAACCTCACGCGGGCACCGGGGCGTCGGCGCGGAGGAGACCCTCCTGCTTGAGCTCGGCCCAGAGGTCGGCTGGGATCGGGTGGGTGAACGTCTCCACGTTGCGCTTCACCTGCGCGACTCCCTCCGAGCCTGGGATGACCGACGCGACTTTCGGATGCCCGAGCGGGAATTGAAGCGCCGCGGCCGCGAGGGGGACGCCATGGCGCTCGCAGACAGCCTCGATCCGACGCACCTTGTCGACGACGTAGTCCGGCGCGGGTGCGTAGTTGTAGTGGGCGCCGGGCGTCGGGCCGGTCGCGAGGATCCCGCTCTGGAACGGTGCGCCAATGATGAACGAGCAGCCCTGCGCCACCGCCTGAGGGACCTCGTCGTCCAGCACCTCCTGGTGAAGGAGCGTGTATGGCGTGGCGATGAGGAAGAAGTCCAGCGGCAGGTACTCGAGGAAGCGAGGAATCATCCCGCGTTGGTTGATGCCTGCCCCGACTGCGCGGATCAGGCCAGCCTGCTTCAGCTCCAAGATCGCGCGCCACCCGGACTCGAACAGCTGCCCGAGGTAGAACTCGAGCTCGGGGCCGGTGCCGTGGTAGAGGTGGTCCAGGTCGTGGATCACTGCCACGTCGTAGCGGGGGATGCCCAGCCGGAGCTGGCTCTGCTCGTACGAGCGCATGAGCCCGTCGTAGGAGTAGTCAAAGATGACGTCCATCCTGAGGCCGCCGGTCCACGGCGTGTGGTCGAAGAGCTCTGGGCGCTCGGGGGCGCGCAGCCACCTGCCAATCTTCGTAGACAGGACAAACTCGTCGCGGGGCTTGCCGCGGAGGCCGGAGCCAATCCGCAGCTCGGAGAGGCCCCGCCCGTACCACGGCGCTGTGTCGAAGTAGCGAATCCCGGCGTCCCACGCCGCGCGAACGGTATCGACCGCGCCTTCCTCGTCAAGGATCGCGTTCAGCTCGCCGATGGACGCCCCGCCGAACCCGAGCTGCGTGACTGCCACACCGGTGCGCCCAATCTCGCGCTTCGCCGCCAGCTCCATTAATCCCTCCTCGGTCAGCCCTTGATCGAAGCCCCTCGTCGCTGGGCTTGTTTCCATTGAGTCAACTTTTGAGACTTGCTGAACCGGTCGTTATTGTTGGGCAACTTATCCCCAGCGCCGACGAGCAATTCATCGCCGCGCCGTCCAGCCTCGGCTGCAACATCACCGACCGCGCGCTCGCCATCGCCAACCGGCGCCAATGCGCCGTCGTGTCGGCATCCGCCGCCGCGGTCGAACGCCGCCACACTCCGACACGACCACACGGGTCTGACGCTGGACAGGGCGAGAGTTCATCGGCCTCGCGCTCGCCGTCTACTGCCCGCAGTACAGCGACGGTCCACGCGCCAGGGGTCGCCCCGTAAAGCCGATTGATCGCACCTTGCACGGCCGTCGATACGGGTCCGCGTGGCTGAACCTTTCGCCGAGCGCTTATCGCCTCGGCTCAGCTCAATCCCGGCGATGTGAGCTCACCAGCGGTGCGGGTAAGCTCCGCTGGGTATCTGGTGGGCTCCCATCAACGCAAAAAGTGGCTTTCTCTAGGAGATTTACCGACTGTGGCATCGACTGCCGATTTCAAGAACGGACTCGTGCTGGTGATCGACGGCCAGCTGTGGCAGATCATCGAGTTCCAGCACGTCAAGCCCGGCAAGGGTCCGGCGTTCGTCCGCACCAAGCTGAAGAACGTGCTCTCCGGGAAGGTCGTCGACAAGACCTACAACGCCGGGGTGAAGGTGGAGACCGCGACGGTGGACCGCCGCGACACCACCTACCTCTACCGCGACGGCAGCGACTTCGTGTTCATGGACAGCCAGGACTACGAGCAGCACCCGTTGCCGGAGTCGCTGGTCGGTGACGACTCCCGGTTCCTGCTGGAGGGCCTGCCGGTGCAGGTGGCGTTCCACAACGGCGCGCCGCTGTACATCGAGCTTCCGGTGACCGTCGAACTTGTGGTCACGCACACCGAGCCGGGTCTGCAGGGTGATCGGTCCAGCGCCGGCACCAAGCCGGCGACCGTCGAGACCGGCGCCGAGCTTCAGGTTCCGCTGTTCATCAACACCGGCGACAAGCTGAAGGTCGACTCCCGCGACGGCAGCTACCTGGGACGTGTCAACGCGTGAGTCGGCCCGTCCGGGGGCGGCATCAGGCGCGTAAGCGCGCCGTCGACTTGTTGTTCGAAGCCGAGGCTCGCGGATTGACCCCGGCCGAGGCGGCAGACGCCCGCACCGCGCTTTCGGAGGCCAAATCCGATGTGGCGCCGCTGAACCCGTACACGGTGACGGTGGCCCGCGGCGTCACAGAGCACGCCGCCCACGTCGACGACTTGATCGCTTCGCATTTGCAGGGCTGGACGCTGGAACGGCTGCCGGCTGTGGACCGGGCCATCCTGCGTGTCGCGGTGTGGGAGCTGCTGCACGCCGATGACGTGCCCGGGCCGGTCGCCGTCGACGAGGCGGTGGAGCTGGCCAAGGAGCTGTCCACCGACGACTCGCCCGGCTTCGTCAACGGGGTGCTCGGCCAGGTGATGCTGGTGACGCCGCAGATCCGGGCGGCCGCCCAAGCGGTTCGGGACGCCGGCGATTCATGACCCGGCTGGAGCTGCGCGCTCTGATCGCCGCCGTTCTGGCGGCGACGGTGATTCTGGGCGCGGTGATGTGCGCGGCCTACGGGCAGGCGGCGATCGCGGCGGCGCTGGCGATCTATGCGCTCGGGGTCGGCGCGTGGCTGTATCACTCGATCGAGCGTCTCCTGCTGGCCCGCCGTATCGAGACGGTTCGCGATGCCGTCACGCCATTCCGGCCGTTGCTTCCGGTGATGGCCGCGATCATGGCGTTAACCCAAGCCGTGGTGCGATCGCTGTCCGACGCCACCGAGGTCGCCCCGCGCCGCTGGATTCCGATCACCCGCGGCAGGAAAGACGACGACTTCGAGGCCTGAGCCCGTCGCGGGGTTGCTGTCTCTGAGCGTCTGGTGAGGCAGTTGTGGCAATCCAGGTGGAGGTGACAAAACGCCCGCATAGTGGTTAACAGAGGGACACACTGGCGTTATGGACCGAAACGGCAGGCGCCCCAGACGGCTGCGTGTTTCCGCGCTGGCGGCGGTGGCGAACCCGTCGTACTCGCGCATCGACACCTGGAACCTGCTCGACGACGCATGCCACCAGTTGGCCGTCGTCGACCGCGCCGGAATGGACACCGCCCACGAGGCCGCCCGGGTGCGGCGCCTGCTCAACCGGCTCAGCGCGTACGAGCGTTACTGGATCTACCCGGGTCCGGAGAACCTGGCGGCCTACTGCGGCTATCTGGATCAACTCGCCACGGTCAGCCTCGCCGAACAGGTGTCGCTGGCGGTGCGACTGCTCTCCGAATACGGCGACCGCGCGGCCTTGTTCGACACCTCCACGTCGCTGGCCGATCAGGAGTTGGTCGCGCGGGCCAAGGAACAGCAGTTCTACACCGTGCTGCTCGCCGACGACGCCCCGGTCACCGCACCCGAAGGCCTGGCGGAAAGTCTGCGCGCGATTCGCGACGTCGGCGACGACGTGCAGTTCGAGCTGCTCGTGGTGTCCAGCGTTGAGGACGCCATCACCGCGGTCGCGTTGAACGGGGAGATCCAGGCGGCCATCATCCGCCACGACATTCCGCTGCGGTCCCACGATCGGGTGCCGCTGATGACCACACTGCTCGGCCGAAACGACGACGTGGTGGCCACCGACCGCACCCACGACTGGGTCGAGTGCGGCGAGTGGATCCGCGAACTGCGACCACACATCGACCTCTACCTGCTCACCGACGAGTCGATTGCCGCCGAGGCCGAGGACCAGTCCGACGTCTACGACCGCACCTTCTATCGGCTCAACGACGTCACCGACCTGCACACCACCGTGCTCGCCGGTATCAGGAACCGTTATTCCACACCGTTTTTCGACGCGCTACGGGCCTACGCGGCACGGCCGGCCGGTCAATTCCACGCGCTGCCCGTCGCCCGCGGCGCCAGCATCTTCAACTCCAAGACGCTGCAGGACATGGGGGAGTTCTACGGCCGCAACATCTTCATGGCCGAGACCTCGACCACCTCGGGCGGACTGGACTCGCTGCTGGACCCGCACGGCAACATCAAAAAGGCGATGGACAAAGCCGCGCGCACCTGGAACTCCAACCAGACCTACTTCGTCACCAACGGAACGTCGACCGCGAACAAGATCGTCGGGCAGGCGCTGACTCGGCCCGGCGACATCGTGCTGATCGACCGCAATTGCCATAAGTCGCACCACTACGGTCTGGTGCTGGCCGGGGCGTACCCGCTCTACCTGGATGCCTACGAGCTCCAGCCGTTCGCGATCTACGGCGCCGTGTCGCTGCAGACCATCAAAAAAGCACTGCTCGACCTGGAGGCTGCCGGGCAGTTGGGCCGGGTGCGCATGTTGTCGCTTACCAATTGCACATTCGACGGCGTCGTCTACAACCCGCGCCGGGTGATGGAAGAGGTGCTGGCGATCAAGCCGGACATCTGCTTCCTGTGGGACGAGGCGTGGTACGCCTTCGCCACCGCGGTGCCGTGGGCGCGGCAACGCACCGCGATGATCGCCGCCGAGCAACTCGAATTGATGCTGTCGTCGCCGGCTTACGCGCAGGAGTACCAGCAGTGGCGTGAGTCGATGCAGGGCATCGACCGCGTCGAGTGGAGCGAACACCGGTTGCTTCCCGACCCCAGCCGGGCCCGGGTCCGGGTCTACGCCACGCACTCGACGCATAAGTCGCTGTCTGCGCTGCGGCAGGCGTCGATGATCCATATCCGCGACCAGGATTTCCAATCCCAGTCGCGCGACGCGTTCGGTGAGGCGTTTCTGACTCACACGTCGACCTCGCCCAATCAGCAGCTGCTCGCGTCGCTGGATCTGGCCCGTCGGCAGGTCGACATCGAAGGTTTCGATATGGTGCGCTATGTCTACGACATGGCGCTGGTCTTCCGTCACCGCGTTCGCAAAGACCGGCTGATCAGTAAGTGGTTCCGCATCCTCGACGAATCCGATTTGGTACCTGACGAATTCCGGCTTTCCGCGGTGAGCTCCTACCGCCAGGTGCGCCAAGGAGCGTTGGAGGAGTGGAACGAGGCGTGGCGGTCCGACCAATTCGTGCTCGACCCGACGCGGGTCACGCTGTACCTGGGTCAAACGGGCATGAACGGATACGACTTCCGCGAGAAGATCCTGATGGACCGGTTCGGCATCCAGATCAACAAGACGTCGATCAACAGCGTGCTGTTGATCTTCACGATCGGGGTGACCTGGTCGAGCGTGCACTATCTGCTCGACGTGTTGCGCAGGGTGGCCACCGATTTCGACCGAACCCAGTGCGCGGCCAGCAGGGACGACCGCGCCCTGCACCGGCGCAGGGTCGAGGAGATCACCGAGGACCTGCCGCCGCTGCCGGACTTCAGTGAGTTCGACAGCGCCTTCCGGCCCGACGACGCCAGCTCGTTCGGCGACATGCGTTCGGCGTTCTACGCCGGCTACGAGGACGCCGACCGCGAACACGTCATGCTCGGGGAGGCCGGCCGTCGGCTTGCTGACGGAAAGTCCCTGGTGTCAACCGGATTCGTGGTGCCGTATCCGCCGGGCTTTCCGGTGCTGGTTCCGGGCCAGGTCGTCTCCAAGCAGATCCTGTACTTCCTCGCTCAACTCGACGTCAAGGAAATTCACGGATACAACCCCGATCTGGGGTTGTCGGTGTTCACCGAGGACGCGCTGAAACGAATCAATGCGGCGCGGTGTTCCGACACGGTCAACATCCACGACGGGCATAACGGTAATCGCTAGGCTTACCGCCCATGGCGTCTTCGGTTAGTGCGACCAATTCCCGGCTATCCGTGGATGACTGGGTGCAAGAGGGTTTTCGGGTGCTGGCCGAAGACGGTGTCAAAGCCCTGACCCTCGGCCATCTGTGCACGCGTCTGGGCGTCACGAAGGGCAGCTTTTACTGGCATTTCAGCGACATGACGGCCTACCGTAACGCGCTGATCGACACCTGGGCCGTGGTCCGCGACGAGGACCGGTCCTTCGATGGGCTTGCTGCTCAGCCGCCCCGGGAGCGGCTGTCGCGGATGATGACGGCGCTGGTGGGTCCGCGGCGGCACTGGATGCTGGAGCGCGCCATGCGTGAGTGGGCACGATCGGAGTCCGCGGTGGCGGCCGCGGTTCGGGCATCCGATCAGAAGGTCATCGCCGCGGTCCGGCAGGCTTTCCTCGATTCCGGTTTCGACCATAAGCAGGCCGAGATGCGCGCTAGCGCGACATTCGCCGCCGGCATCGGTTTCCTGCACCTCTCCGGTTCCAGGCCCAGCCCGTTGGCTGCCGGGCGCCGCGAGGATTTTCTGGAAGTCATGCTGCGGCACTGACTTCCAGACGGCAGCCGCGAACTCGCGGGCGCTGGAGATCGGCGCCAAGGTGTCGCCGTTCGCGATGGTCTAGCGCAGCGCTTGGGCGTACAGCAGACTGTCGCGTGGTTCAGGTCCGAGGTTTGGGTAGATCGTATGACGGGCCAGCCGGCCTTCACGGACGAACTCGGCTCGCTCCAGCAGTTGTACCGAACGCTCGTTGTCGACATGACAGGTCGCCCAAACGCGGTACACGTCGGGGTCGGCGCGCAAGGTGGACATCAGCATGTCTAGCGCTTCGAACATCAAACCCTTGCCCCACCAACGCCGGCCGAGAGAGTACCCGATTTCTGCGGCGTACGGCATCGGGCGTGCGCAACTGAGCATCCCGACGATCTCGTCGCTGTGCTGCAGCACCATCACCCAGGTTCGCACATGCGCGTCGACGTTCATCCGCTCGGCAATCACTCGCCGCGTGGCGCCCACGTCGGGATGCGGTGTCCACAGTAGGTATTTGGTGACCTGCGGATCGCGGGCAATCCGTTGATACAGCGGCCCGGCGTCGTCGATGACCGGCAGGCGCAGCAGGAGTCGCGGTCCCTCGATGCGCTCAGGAATGAACTCAGCCATTACAGACCCAGCGCTCGATACGTGCGGTGTACGAATTTGGGTTGCACCGCTTGAAGTTTCGCCCGCGAGGTATTGCCTGCGACCGCGGCAGCGGCATCGGCCGACAATGCGGGCATGTTCTGGATCAGGTACAGCAGGATCAGGTCGGCCGTCGGATCGGCCTGCCACCACGTCCCGTACGCGCCGGGCCAACTGAATGTCCCGAGACCACCCGGCCCGAACAGCGGGGCCGATTTCGCCGGATCGGTGACCACTGACAGATTGAGCCCGAAACCGCGCCCGATCCAGAACGGTGATCCGAGGAAGTTATGCCGCTTATGGTCGTCGGTGAGCCGGTCGGTGTGCATCAGCCGTGCCGATTCCGCTGAGAGCACCCGGACACCGTTAACTGTCCCGTCGCGCAAAAGCATTTCGATGAACCCCAGGTAGTCATCCGCAGTCGACCACAGCCCGCCACCGGCATTGCAGAACGCCGGGGGCGCGATGTGCGGCTGGCCCATCACGTCGTGCTGGAGTTTGTCGTTGCCGTCGAGCCGGTACATGGTCGCCGCGCGTCGGCGACCCTCCAGCGTCACGTGGAATCCGGTGTCAATCATGCTCAGCGGCTGCAGGATTCGTTCGTCGAGCACCTGATGGAACGGTTTTCCTTCGATCCGCGAAGCCAGTATGCCGACCACGTCGGTGGAGTGGCCGTAGGTCAGTCGTTCACCCGGTTGATGCACCAGCGGTAGCTCGCCGAGCGCGGCCAGCCACGCGTCGGGGCCCTGCCCGAACGGCAGCCGGATGTAGGCCCGGGAGATCGGTCCGCCGACCGAGAATCCGTAGCCCAGGCCGCTGGTGTGGGTGAGCAGGTCTTCGACCAGAATTGCCCGTTGAACCGGATGGGTTCGATCCATTGGGCCGGTCGGATCGTCCAGCACTCGCAGGTCGGCGAATTCCGGCAGCCAGCGCACGACCGGGTCGCGCAGCGCCACCTTGCCCTCGTCGACCAGGCTCATCAGGGCCGCGACGGTGACCGGCTTGGTCATCGACGCGATGCGAAACAGCGTGTCTCGCTGCATCGGTAACTGGGCATCGACGTCCCGGGAGCCGATTTCGTTGACCTGCAGCATTTTTCCGTGCTGCCACACCATGGTCACGGCGCCGGCGAGCAGACCGGCGTCGCAGGCGTCACGAATGGAGGCCTGGTTGCCGTCGAGATTCACCCGAGTCAGGTTAGCCAGTGGCGTGGCGCACGGACATACCAGGTCCGACGCCGGCAGCCCTAAGGCTGGTTCTGGTCGTGTGGCTGCACAAACGGACGAAGGTGACGGCGAGTTCGGTGATCCGGCGCCCCGGCCTCGCCGTCGGCATGGTTTCCTCGCGCGTAGTCGCCTTCCCACGGCACCCGCTCTCCCACGGTGGTGTCCGTCGCTGCCTGGGTTTGTCCCATCTCGTGGCGTGATCGAAGGAAGAACTCGTACTTGCGGCGCAGGTCTTCGTCGGATTCGATGGGCTTGAGTTCGGGGGCGAATTCATCCAGCTCACCTCGGCGCTGCGGCACGATCATGCAGATCGGCTCATCGATCTCGAATCGCACCGGCATCAACTGGCGGGTGAATTTCCAGTTCATGCTGAAACTTGAACTGGCCCAGTCGGTTTCGACGACGCCCTCGAGCGCTGAAACGGCATCTTTCGGATGGTTCGCCGGCCCGCGGACCAAGAGATCGTAGCCAGGCGGAGTGCGAAACAGGATCGGCAGATGCCAGGTCAGAATGCCGTAGCCGAAATTGCTCGCAGGCAGAAGCTGACCGGGGTCGCGCCGGTCGGGCACGATCATCAGACCTGCGGGGGTGTTGCCACCCATCCAGGTAGCGGTGAACGCGCTCGGATTGCGCAGCTCCCAGCCACCCTGATTGGCAATGAGCAGCGGCAAACAGCGATTCGCCCAACCTCCGCGCGTCTCTGACATCCACGCCCGGTTGATCGGCGCGGGTCTGATCGGCGGCGCGTGCTCACTGGCGAGGAATCCGATCAGTGGCCGGTCCGGCACGTTCGACTCGTCGCTCATCGGATCCTGGAATCCCTTTCCCAGAAACATGGCCCACGTCATGCTGCGGCGGTTGGCGGCCCGTTGGAACTCGGATGAGATTACTAACCGCTCCTGGGTGAGTGCTGTGGCGGGTGCCGCCGGAGTGCCGAACAGAAGTCCTCCTCGCAATTCGCTCAGAGCGGTCAAGGGGCTGCGCCCCGGTGTGGGTGGATGGAAATTCGGCCTGAGCGCCCAGGACGCTCACCAGGGCATTCGTCCTATTTCCGAGTGAGGTGGGCACATCGAAAGTCCTTTGGCGCAGGTGCTGAAGCGACGCTTGTGACGTGACAGGTCAATGAGGCTGTGCGGCAAGGCGATTGGGGTCCAGCACGTCGACCCCGTCGCTTCGCCA